>NZ_JBBAXE010000003.1:0-272929 GCF_059800965.1 Acinetobacter sp. LT1 | reverse complement strand
CCTGATCCCTTCCCGAACTCAGAAGTGAAACCTCTTAGCGCTGATGGTAGTGTGGGGTTACCCATGTGAGAGTAAGTCATCGCCAGCTCATTATTCTAAACACCCCCGTTCTAATGAATGGGGGTGTTTCTTTATTGCGATAAAAAAATCTAAATCCCCGACTAACTTTAGAATGAATTATGATATAAATCACATTATTTAGAATGATAACAAGAGTATTAATCATGAAATTTTCAGAATTTAAAATATTTTCCTTTATATTGGCTACAACACTGAGTTGTAGTTGTATATATGCTAATGAAACTGTGAAAAGTTTGTATAGTACAAAAGCTTTTTTAAATATTTGTGTAAGTTCTAGAGGAAATCCAGAATTAATAAATAAACAAGCAAAAAATATGGGATTTATCCAAATGCCTAATGAATATGCTGCGCATTTTTTAAAAGATTATAATGGTCATGCTTGGATGATAAGTTCTTCTGAAGGAAAATTTTTTATTACTCAACTCGATAATGGCGTATGTTCATTATTTATAAATAAAGGAAATTCAACTGAAATTCAGAAGAATTTAGAAAACTGGCTACCTCCAGAATCTACGGGCCTAACTTATAAAAAAGAAGTATTTAAAGATAAGAATTTGACCACAACAAATTATATTATTTCTAAAAATGGGAAGCCTTTAGAGACATGGATATATACTAGTTCATCTGAAAAGAATGCTTCATTAGTTGCGGTTATTTCCCATCAAATGAATTAATTAAAGCAATGTGAAGTAGAGAAGAGCCAATTTTGATTAATAAAGGGCTCTTCTAAAATAGATTACTTCAGTTGTCTACGCGCATGCTTTAGAGCAGTTCGAAGACCTTCTTCTAAAGTCGGATGATAAAAGGGTTTCTCTAGAATATCATTTAGCGTTAATTCTTCACCGATTATCCAGCTTAATAAATGGGCCATATGTTCAGTTGCTTCTGTAAATAGCTCAGCACCTAGAAGCTTTTGGCTTTCCCTTTCTATATAAACTTCAATAGCACCTTTATTTTTTCCAAGAACTATAGCTCTTCCTTGTCGTTCATAAGAGGCTTCGCCTGTAATAAAATCTATACCTTCATCTTTTAGCTGTTTATAACTTTGACCTACGATCGCCATTTCAGGATGGCTAAACACAACTCCTAATGGAGTAAGGGTCTTAACTGAATTAACCTGTGGATAATTTAAACAGTTATAAACAACTTTTTTACCTTCATGAGCTGCTTCATGCTGTAGTGGTGTTGAGGTGTAAGCATCCCCAACAATAAAAACTGGATATGTATCTAGCTGCTTAGTTTTAGCATTTACAGGTAATAACTTAATATCTTTGAATGAATTATCAATATTTTCTAGTTTTAAAGTATCAATTAAACTTGTACGGCCAGTTGCAGCTAAAACATATTCAACTTTGAGAGTTTTCTCTGTTTCATCAAGTTGGTAAGTTAATACAGCATTTTCCTGACTGCATTTAACTTCACTCGGTAAAGTCTCGAATAGAATTGTTAATTCTTTTCCTAGCTCTTTTTGAGCAAGCTGTTGAAGTCTAGAACTGGTTAGGATTCCAATTCGTTTACTGCGAGCGAAGATTGTTGTTTCTACACCTAGGCGATGCATAGCTTGTGCGATCTCAAGAGCGATTACACCGCTACCAATTACAGCAATAGATTTAGGAAGTGTTTTTAACTCAAATATTTGGTCTGTTGTTATAAGCCGGTTTCCTAATTCTTGCTTCCAAATTTGATCATAATTAGGAGTTGAACCAACCGCTAGAATAAAACTTTTTGATTTATACTGTTTTCCGTTAACTTCTACAGTTTGTGCATCAATAAAATATGCTTTGCCAGAAATTTTATGCTCAGTCGGCCATTGATCTACATCTTTTAAAGTTGCTTGTGTAAATCTGTCACGTAAAGTTTGTACATGCTGCATTACTTGATCAGTATTAATATTTGCAGATACATCTAAAGCAACCTCTTGAGCATTTTGAATGTCAAACATACGGTTTGCTGTAGAGATGAGAACTTTACTTGGCATACAGCCTACACGGGCACAAGTGGTATCCCATGGTCCATCATTTATAATTAAAATATTGTTGGTATGTTTAACGGCTTCTTTGTATGCGCTAATACCAGCAGTACCTGCGCCAATGATAATAATATCGAACATTATAAATTCCAATATCTATAAGTTTTCACTTAATAAGTTACATAATAAAACACAATGTAATTTATGTTTACAGAGTATGGTGAATATGATTACACTAATAATATAAATAATTAAAAAATCTTATACCTTTAGGAAAGATTGGGGAAATGAAAAGTATGTATAAAAAACAACTTACCTTAAAGTTGTCGGCTATTGCTGTGTCAATTATGTTAGCAAGTTGTGGTGGGGGAGGCGGTGATGGCTATTACCAAAATGGTTCATCAAATAGTAACTCATCATCTGGAAGTAGTAATAGCGGATCTCAGCAAGCGACTGCTACAGCTTTAAAGATAGAACTAGATAAATTATCAGTTGCTGCAACGAATGATACTTTAACTGTTACTGTTAGAGCTTTAGATAAGAATAAAGGCGGTGTTGCTGGTGCTAATATCACTTTGGAATTAGATGATCCAACAAATAACGTATCTATAGAAGGCGTATCTACTCAAACTACTGATGCGGCAGGTAATGCTATATACATTATAAAAACACCAAAAACATCGAGTTCGATAAATGAGTTGGTGAAAAATGGTTTTAAATTAAAAGTCTCTACGAATAATGGTACACTTACTCAAGAACAGACAGTGACAGTAACAGGTAGCAACAGTACTGTCGAAGCTGATACTACGAGTATTGTATTGTTTGATGCTACAAAAACCTCTCTAAATGTTAGAGGTGATCAAACAACCGTCACATTAACAGCTGTAGATGCAAATGGTGCAACTTTAGCAAACCAAGCGATTACACTTAAAGTTAGAAATTCAGTTTTAAATGGTGTCAAATTTACTCCTAATACGACACAAACTGATGCAAATGGTCAGATCACCTATACTTTATCTTTTAGTGAAAATCAAAGAACTTCATCATATAGTGCTGCTCAGTTCGTAACAGATGATCTTGTTTTAGAAGCAAACTTTGGCCAATCTACAAAAATTTATACTTATAAACTTGATGTGGTTAATTCTGATGTACCAGTAGCAGTAGGCGCTATTGCCGTAGCATATAATCCGACCACAATGGAAGATTCAAGTGATGGAGTCTACTACTATAAAAATATTTCAGTACAAGTGACTGATGTGGATGGTAAACCGATACCCAATCAAGATGTAGTCATGGGCGTTAATGCTCTTGCGTATTATAAGGGGCGATATGGGTTTGTTGATACTTCTAATCCAACTGATGGTAAACCAGATGAATATCTTCCTGTTATTAGAACAGCCTGTACATCACCAGTCCAAGCTGTAAATGTGAATGGGGACGTTATTAATCAATTAAAGCCGCTTAAAGAAAATTCTACAGTCCAAGTTGTATCGTATATCAACAGTGCAGGTACCGCTGCAACCAATAATAAATATACGACAGATGCAAATGGACGTTTTGATCTTAAAATTCAATATCCTAAAATTTATGCATCATGGTTAACTGTTCAGTTAACTGCTAAATCTACAGTTTCGGGAAGTTTAATTAAAGGATCTACATCTTTAACTTTAGGTTATCTATCGAAAGATGTTAATCTTACTGATCTTAATGGGCCAAATATAGAAAGCCCATATGGAATAGATCCAAATTGTTCAAATGGTAATTAATATAAAAAGAAGCAGCATTTAAGCTGCTTCTTTTTTTAGAGTTGTGTTCCCATACTAACTCCTACGGTAGGTCGGACCTGCATAGATGAGCATGCACTAAGAATAAGACAACTGACCAATAAAAATATAAGTTTATTCATAAGAGAACTGAGAAATTTAATGTGATTTTAATACTTTAGCTGAAAATTATTTATATATCTGTTGAGTTGATACAGTTGTATATATTCTTTTTATTAATAAAAGCTCTACTTTTTAGGAAAAATAGAGCTTCTCGTTGGCTCATTCAATAATTTAATCGTCTAATAAATCCATTTGTTTTGCTAATTGATATAGATTATTTGAACGGTTTCCTGTGCGGCAGAACATCAGCACAGGTTTTGGCAATTCATTATAATGATTAGCAAAAGTACGTACATCTAGCTCAGTAATCTGTCCAGCTACAACAGGTTGATAAACATAGTCTAAGCCTACTTGACGTGCTGCTTCTTCAATCTGAGCGCTTGTAGGTTGTTCTGGGCCGCCTTCCATATCTGGTCGGTTATTAATAATAGATTTAAATCCTTTTTCTACAACTTGGCCAACGTGTTCTGGACCAATTTGACCTGCGAAACCAACATTATCTGACATTTCGTCACTCCAAAATTTAACAAAACCTCTTATGCTGTATCATAGCATTAAGCTTAACCTGAGATACAAGACACTAAAACGTTGTTCCTACATAGATAAAACTTATGTCATAGAACAGCTCTAGATTTTTAAAAGGCGATCAGGATGTTTTTTGTAAATTCATTACTTCGACCATAATGCCACGGAGCACATATGCACGCTTATACGGTTGAGCCTTTATATGTTCCATGTGATCAGGAAATGATCGCAGCTGACTTTTATATTCCAAAAACAAATAATAAATCTGCGGTAATTATCATGGCGCATGGTTTTGCCGGATTGCGTCAATTTAAACTCATTCAGTATGCCCAGCGATTTGCACAAGCAGGTTACGCTGTTATTTTATTTGATTACAGATATTGGGGCGGTAGTACTGGCAAGCCTAGAGAAATGGTCTCTATCAATTTACAATTAGAAGATTGGAAGACAGTGATTCAGTATGCTTCGACTTGTAAACTTGTAGATAACCGAAGGATTGTGCTTTGGGGAACTTCTTTAAGTGGGGGATATGCGCTAAGCCTAGCTTCTGAGTTAAAGAATATTCAAGCAGTTTTAGTACAAATTCCATATGTAGATGGCGCTGAAACTGCCAAGCTCTATCCTTTACAGCGTTATCCCCAAGCATTAAAGCTATCGAGTCAGGATTATATGGGATCAAAGATGGGGCTTAATCCAAAGCGATTACCTGTTGTTGATCAACATAACCTATGCTTTATGCCTACCGCAGATAGTTATTATGGCTATTTATCGATTGTAAATCCTGACTATTATTGGAGTGGGGAAGTCCCAGCTCGTGTCTTCTTTAATCTGATGCGCTACCGTCCAATTCAAGTTGTGCGCCAGATTAATATTCCTGTTTTATTTATTGCTGCTCAAAAAGATTCGCTTATTCCTATTGAGTCAAGCCGTGAAGCTGCGACAAATATTGCGCCTTTTGTGAATTATCATGAATGGGATATGAAACATTTTGATATCTATCACGGTTCATGGTTTGAAAAAGCAGTAACAACCCAATTAGAATTTTTACATCAGCATATAGGAGTGATGTAAATGATTATTGTATGTGCATCGTGTGGTGCTAAAAACCGAGTTCCAGAAGAAAAACTTCCGGAGCAACCAAGCTGTGGGCAATGTCATCAGCCCTTACTACCGCTTGTACCTATTGAGTTAAATGAGCAAAATTTTAGTAACTACATCACGAATAGTGATCTACCTATTCTTATAGACTTATGGGCAGAATGGTGCGGACCTTGTAAAATGATGGCTCCACATTTTGCGCAGGTCGCAAAACAAAATCCAGGCGTTATCTTTGCCAAGATTAATACCGAAGAATCTCCTCGCTTGAGCCAAGCTTTTCATGTGAGAAGTATTCCGACACTTGTCTTAATGAATAAAACGACAGAGGTCGCGCGTATTAGCGGTGCATTACGTGCGCCTGAATTGCAACAGTGGCTCGATCAACAACTTCAAACGAATTTCGGGAGCTAAGGTGTCAGAAGCTTATACCAAACCAGAAGGAATTTTATCCTTACAAACGATTGCCATGCCAGCAGATACAAACTGGAGTGGTGATGTATTTGGTGGATGGATTGTGTCACAAATGGACTTGGCTGGAGCAATTCACGCAGAACGTTTCAGTCGTGGTCGCTGTGCTACGATTTCTATTAATCAAATGACCTTTTTGGTTCCGGTAAAAGTTGGCTTTGTCATTAGCTGCTATACCAAGATCTTAAAAGTTGGAAATACTTCTATTCAGATGCAAATTGAAGTTTGGGATAGTCATGATGACTCTCGTGAACCAATACGCATTACTGAAGGAGTTTTTACCTTTGTAGCAGTAGATGTAAAAGGTAATAAGCGTCAAATACCTGAAGAAGCGAAACAAAAGTTTTTGGAAACTCAATAAGAATCAGAAAGCCTGAATATTAGTATTCAGGCTTTAATCTTTATTCAAAAGAAAAATGAGTTTTTAGAAATTAAAACATCGTATTTGTATTTTTGCTTTGCTCAGGAATATTTTGTATTACATCCCAATGCTCTACGATTTTTCCATTTTCAACACGGAATATATCAACAATCGCTCTTCCTCGATCTTTTTCATTTTCAGTCGAATGGACATGTAAAACGACAAGATTACCTTCAGCAATCGCACGTTTAATCTCATTTTTAGCTTGCGGATTCTTTTGGAATTTTTCAGTGAAGAAATTAACGAAAGGTGCTTTCCCATCTGGAACATTAGGATTGTGCTGAATGTATTGTTGACCAATATAGCGGTCTGCATATTCTTTAACTTTATGTTTTAAAAAGACACCTTCATAAAAGTCGGTCACTATTCTTTTGTTTTGAGCACTTACTTTATCAATAGCTTCTGATTTAGCCGAAGTTACTTTACTGGTTTTAATGCTGGGTTCAGTCGCGTGAGCCGTTATTGTTGTAAATATTAAACTGGTAAATAAAGAGGAAAGAATTAATATTTTTTTCATTTTTAACCTCAAGATACAAAATATTAGTTTTATATCTTGAGGTAAATAACCGTCTAAAAATACTTTAGATTAGTTATTATTTCTTACGTTTAGGTAACCATGCCCAGAGCATTTGGCATTGAATTGGTTCATTGCCTGCATCATCAATCACAGTAACAGGAATCACAAGTTCGCCTTTCTCATTATCTGCAATAAACTTTTGTTGTTCAACAGACAATGTTGCTGTAGCAGTCAAACCGCCTTCAACCACTTTTAAATAATCTACATGTAATGATTTGATTAATAAAATTCGATTATCGGGAATATGTAAACCGGTTAGAAAACCTGTTGCAGTTTCTGCTAAAAGAGCCATAGCCGCAGCGTGGACGCCTTTAATATGATTCTGCATATTTTTTTGGTTATCTAAACGGACAGTAACGTGGTTTGAGTCTACTTCCAGATAGCGGATATTTGCTGTACCCACCATTGGTACGATACGACCAAACGCCTTGCTCCAAAGCGTGCTCCGAATGCCTTTAGGGAATTTTGAAGTTGCTTTTACCAGTTTTGATAGACGGTTGGATTGAGACATGGGATTACCTTAGCTTTAAATGGCCGACAAGATATTAATCTTTAAAGTTATTAAACTGTAATGGCACACCGAATTGTTGTTCACGTAAAAAAGTCATGACTTGTTGTAAGGTGTCACGCTTTTTATCAGTCACACGAATTTTGTCGCCTTGAATAGAAGATTGCACTTTAACGCCACTTTCTTTAATGGCTTTATTAATTTTTTTTGCAGTATCAGAGTCAAGACCATCTTTAAGTTTAATGACTTGTACAAAGTTTTTGCCTGAAGCCGCAGCTTTTTGTGGATCAAGTGCTTGAACATCAATTTTACGTTTATAAAAATGATTTTCTAACATGTTATAAACTTGTTCACACTGGAAATCACTTTCGGTACTGATTTTGATTTCTTTATTTTTTTCATTTAATTCGATAGAAACATCGTGACCACGGAAGTCAAAGCGTGTTGCAATCTCTTTTTGTGTGTTTTGTACAGCATGATTAACTTCAAATAACTCTAATTCAGAGACAATATCGAAAGAAGGCATAGTTTAGACCTTTACAAAGTGAAAGAATATTTGAGATGCTAAGAGGGTTTTCTTCATTTGCCAAGTGTTGTTTACATCAAAGGAGTGCACAATGATCCGTAAACAAGAAATTACAACATTTGAATTCCCAGAAAATGCTGTTATCTGGGATGTCCGTGATACTAATGCTTATGCAGAAGGGCATGTTAAAGGTGCGGTGAATCGCCCAATTAATGATTTGAATGCTGATATTTTGAACCAGGTCTCTGCGGGTCAGCCGATTTATATTTTATGTGGTGGTGGTAGCAAAGCTCCTCGTGCAGCTGAGAAACTAGAAGGATTGGATGCCTCGCGTGAATATGTCGTGCTGATGGGCGGGACACGTGCAGCTCGTGATGCTGGCTTGCCTCTAGAGCAGGGCGCATAAAAAAAGCACCTTCGGGTGCTTTTTTATTGAAGTGAATTATTGCGGTTTAAAATAAGGCTTTTTAGGTTTCACTTTCTTTTGGAACCGTTGAGGATTCAATTTTTGTAATAAGTGGTCTGGTACTGGACAAGCTTCTCCTAACATTTGAGCAACTAAGATTTCACTGCACAGCGGGGCAAATAAGAACCCTTTAGAGCCAAGCCCAGCAAAAGTAGCAATTCGGCTATTGTCCTGCATTTTTCCAACCAGCGGAAAATAATCCAAGCTTTGTGCCCGTATGGATGCACGCCCTTGCCATATCGAAGGTGACGGTAACTTTTCAGCATATTCAGGGAATACGTTGTGGATTAATTCAAAGTTATGTACATGATCTTCGGGAAGTACATCTTGATCTTCACGATTTGGGTAGAAAGACGCACCTAAAATCATCAGCGAGGCATCAAGTTGCATGCAATAGCCGCCATAGCTATAAGCTTCATTTAAAGGCAGGGGAGCAAACGTATTATCAACCCAGCTCACTTGTCCACGTATTGGTTTTAACTGTGGATAGCTGTCAAATAAAGCAGCACTTTCTCGAGCACAGCACACAACGACATGATCTGCTTCTGCAATAATTTGATTGTCGGTGTGCAATTGAACTTTATTTTCAGAAGAAACAAGTGCTGTGACATGGGCAATTTTGAGATTGATACATGGATGCTGCAAAATTTCATCACGTAATTGATGTGGTGAAACGGAACCAGCCTCAGTTAGTAATATGCTTGAGTAATCAGTTTCAAGTGAGCTCACTGAGTTGGTAACAACTTGAGCTGGATACTGATTTACCAAATCTAGAAGTTCTTCTGCATTTTTCAATGCAATTTGTTGAATTTGAAGTGGACGGAATGCATTAAAATTTTTATAAAAATTTAAAGCATGTTGCCAACTTAAGGTCATGAGATGTTCATGACTTTGTTCAATTGGGCATAGTTTCGGATTAAGTAATGCCAAAGGATTTCCAGAGGCACCCAATAGTGCCTTGGTTTGCTCGTATAAGGTCACTTGGTGGCCACGTGCTGCAAATGCCCACGCCGTGCTTAAACCTGCTACACCAGCCCCTATAATCGCAATATGCTGTTGCTCTGTAGCCAATGTATGAGTTTGCCCTAATTCTGTGGAACCTTCATCAGATTCAGGCAGATTCCAGACTGCTTTGAGCATTTCTCGTTTATGGCCAAAACCACGTGGACGAGAAATATCAATACCATGTGCTTTGAGTCCACGTTTTAGAATGCCAGCAACACTAAAAGAGGCAAAGGTAGTGCCATAACCTGAAAGACGGACAATATTATTTAAAACATTTTGTTCCCACATGTCTGGGTTACAAGATGGTGCAAAGCCATCTAAAAACCAGGCATTCACAGCTTTAGTTTTAGCCATGCTTGGGAAAATTTCTTGCGCATCTCCAAGCCATAAATCGATGCTAAAACGTTCTTTAGGAAAAGTTAAACGATGACATCCAGCAATAGGCAGGGGATATTGTTCAATTAACTGCTCTGCAAGTGGTTTAAGTTCATCCCAGACATTTAAAGCGCGAATAAGATCAGCTTTACTTAATGGAAATTTTTCCACGCTAATTGCATGTAAATGGCTTTGATTATCAGGACGAACTTGCCGCCAAAGTTGCCAGAGTGCAAGAATATTTAAACCTGTACCAAAACCGGTTTCTCCTACACTGAAATATTCAAAATCTTTTAGATTAGCTAATCGTTCTGATAAGTCATTACCATTTAGAAAAACATGTCGTGTTTCAAGTAGGCCATTATCTTTAGAGAAGTAGACATCACCAAATTGTTTAGAAATGGGAATCTCGATACCATCGACAAATTCCCAGTCCAGCTCTGCTGTTTGGATACGGTTTGATACGTTCATTGAATTTAATAGATCGCTTGGTATTACCACTGGCGTCGACGTTTTGTATGAATATAACTAGCAATAAAGAAACCTAGCAATACACCACCCGCTAAGGTAACAGCGCCATATAAAAACATTTGCGCACTTCGTTCGCTTTGTAAGACTTGAACCTGAACAGAGAGATTATCATTTTTTAGCTGTAACTCTTGGTTCTGGGCCAATGCTTCAAGGTTGGCATGTTCTAGCTGTTTTAAGCGAGATGCTTGATCTTGAACCAGGGCTTTGATTTTTGCGTCTTGCTGTTGCTTGTTCTTTGCGAGCTGTTCTGCTGTAAGTGGTTGTGTTGCAGTTGGTGCTGTCGTCGCTGCAGTTTTGGCTCCAGTTGAAGATGTTGGAGCTGGTTTAGCGGCTTGAGTTGAAGGCGCACTTGGGGAAGGAGTTGCTGGTGTCGCAGCAGGTTCAACTGCTCCAGCAGTTGAACATATCAAACACAAGCCAAGAAAGCTTTTGATTGCAAGCTGCATGCGATTACCCTTTTGGAAATGCTTTATTAAACGGTTTTACATCAACGTGAGCATAAATGCCTTCTTTAAGAAATGGTTCTTCTTTTAACCATTCATCTAATGCTTCGCGACTGTCGAATTCAACAATCATGGTGCTACCATAGAAGCCTGCTTGCGGATCATTAGGATCTTTTGGCATAGCACCCGCTGTAACAAGGCGGCCTTCATCATCGAGTTTTTGTAAGCGTTCGATATGCTGAGGGCGTACTGCCAAGCGTTTTTCTAAAGTTCCTTCGTTATCGGTACAGCTTAGAACAAAAAAAGGCATGTAATCGTATCTCTATAATCAATCAGGAAGCATTTTAAGCATCTGGTGACTTAAAATGTTTGCGTAAAATAATGAACTGAATAATGATAAATGAAAACATCACGATCATGTCACCAAATGCAGTAAATTCGCCCCAATATTTTCCACCGTGAAATAAAAACGCGAAGAATATATGCAGACAAGACATCACGACAAACATCGCAGCCCAAGCAAAATTGAGGTTTTTCCAACCTTTTTCACTCAAATCTAAAATCGGGTCAAATAAGCGTTGAATGAGTGGTTTACGATCTTTACCAAACCAAGGTGAAATCAAGAATGCGCCTGCAAAAACTAAATTTAAAATCGCAGCTTTAAGACGAATATAGAAGTCGTCACTTAACATGAGGGTGATACCACCAAAAATGACAGTCATAAACAATACAAACCACTGTTGTTTGTCAAGACGGAATTTTTGGAAAACGAATAGGGCACCATATACCACAAGCATTGAAATAATTAATCCAGTCGTCGCTACAAGAATATTATTATTATCGGCACCACCAGCAGACCCGATCAGTTTGAGTAAAGGATGCTGGGTGTCAGTTGGATCAACTGTTTTATATAAATAGAAGAAAATAATTAATGGAACAAAGTCCAGAAGTGCTTTCATGTTAGAGTATCTGATCAGGTTTGGCGAATGGCATAGTATAAAAGATGCAAGGCATAGATTTACATACACATAGCAATATTTCTGATGGAACTTTGTCTCCGGAATTACTGGTGCAAGCTGCTATAGATGTGAACTTGCATACATTGGCTTTGACTGACCACGATACAATGGATGGGTTACAGCGTGCAAAAATTGCTGCACAAGGTCATGATTTAAATATTATTTCTGGTGTAGAGATTTCTAGTCAATGGTCGCGCCCAACCACTAAGAAGAGTTATGGTGTACATATTGTTGCTTTAAATATGCAAGATGAAGCACCAATTCTAGAAGCATTAGAACAACAAAAAAGAATTAGAGCGCAAAGAGCTAAATTGATTTGTGAGCTATTAGAAAAATGTATTGGCTTTCAGATTTATGATGATGTTCTTGCTAAAGTAGAACATCAGGCGGATAGGATAACAAGAACTCACATTGCTAAAACATTGGTCGAGAAAAATGTCGTGACTCGTCCTCAACAAGCATTCGATCGTTTCTTAAAAGAAGGAAAACGTGCTTTTGTAAAGTTTGAAGGACTAGGCTTAAAAGAAACGATTGATGTGATTCATCAAAGTAAAGGCTTCGCAGTATTAGCACATCCGACCCGTTATGATTTATCTGCAACTAACGTTCGTTATTTAATTGAATTATTCGCGACATCAGGTGGAGATGCAATTGAGTTACCTCCACCAATGGAACCTCTATCTACTCGCCAGATGATTGATCGAATGATTGAACAATATCAGTTGGCAGTTTCAATTGGCAGTGATTTTCATGGTGAAAATATGCCATGGATTAAACTCGGAAATACGCCTAAACCCACTGATAAGCAGTATGGGATTTGGGAACGTTTTGTTTAAACTTTTTATAGTAAGTTGTTATCTTGAGCCTGAATTGGCGGTGGGGTAGGTTTACCGAGAGTCCCTAATAGTTCAATCTCGATACTACGTACCATTGCATCTAGCGGTAAATCATTACTTTGAGTACCGAAGGGCTCTTCAATTTCAGAGCTTAGCGCATCTAGACCTAAAAATGTGTATGCCAAAATTCCGACGAGTAAAGGTGTTGCTAATCCAAGCAATGAACCCAGACTAAACGGCAACATAAAACAGAAAAAATAGACTGTGCGGTTAAGTAAAACTGAATAAGCAAATGGAATAGGTGTATTGGCAATTCGGTCACAGCCAGTTTGTACGACGCTTAAGTCGGCAACATTCTTATTCATTTGTGCATAAATGATGTCAGAAATTTCGCCTTCTTTAAGTGCCTGCAACAATTCCCAGTGAATGAGACTGAGCGTGTACTGAGGGGCATTATTTTGTTGGTAGAGTTGAGTGAGTGCTTGCTGACTCATACCACTGGTTTGAATCAACTCAGTTGGGTTCGCCGTCTGACGACGTAAACGGTCACGCAATACATTAGCAAAAACAATCACATGTTGAATAACACGCTCACGGCGAGCTTGAGTTAAAATACGGCAGTCACGGTCAAAATGGCGTGAAGTTGCGATTAGAACGCCCCATAATTTTCGGGCCTCCCACCAACGGTCATAACACGCAGTATTTTTAAATCCTAGGAAGATTGAAAGTACGACACCAATGAGCGTGAAGCCAACCAAAGGAATCTCTGGAAAGCGATAAAGATTGATGTACTCCACTCCACCAATGATTGCCGAGATCAGCATCACAACGCCTAGGGATGGCAAAATTTTGGGTAAAATTGTGCCTCGCCAAGAGAATAAAACTTTGAAAATACTAGGCTGTTCCCGAACAATCATTTTATTTTAAACGTCGCTATTTTTGTTTTGATCTTCTAGGCTTAGTGGTACTTTGTCAATATCATTGAAATGATATTGTTGCTGGGTTGAGCAGTTGTTGTTCAGCAAAGGAAAAGCTCCCTTCTGGTGAGATAATAAAATGGTCAAGCAAACGAATTTCGACAAGCTGACAAGCCTGTTCAAGTTGCTGAGTTAAGGCAATATCTTCGGAAGAAGGCTGCGCTGAACCAAATGGATGATTGTGTGCAATAACGAGCTGGCAAGCATGTTGCTGTAAGGCGTAGCGTAGGGTTTGATTGACCGAGACTGCGCAATGCTGAACTGAACCAAAGAATAGCTTTTTAAAATGAAGCTTTCTTAATTCGGGATCTAGGCACAAAACAGCAAAGACTTCTTGTTTTTCGCCTTTTAATTCATAACGCAGATAATCCAAAACTAAATCTGATGAATGAAGGCTGATATTATTTGTCTGGAAGTGATGATCGAGATAACGCCGTCCAAGTTCTTTGACTGCCAGTAATTGTGAATATTTCGTTGCCCCAATGCCATTAAATTGAGTTAACTCACTAAATGAGGCATCAAACACGGCATTAAGATTACCGAAGTGCTGAATGAGTAAACGAGATAACTCGACTGCTGAATGTTGCCTTGAACCTGAGCGAAGAAAAATCGCGAGTAGCTCAGCATCTGATAAACTTTGTGGACCTTGTTGTAATAACCGTTCTCTTGGCCGTTCTTGTTCAGGCCAATTTTTAATAGAAGTATTCATATTCCCCAGCATTATTCGCTTAAAATTTTATTTTGTTTGCCCAATCAATCTTGGGTCTGCGCGTATTTAATGCTATTGTGAGCGCCACTGCAACAGAAAGGTATCCTGTTCGTGAGCTTTGATCTAAGTGTTATTCCTCATAAAAACATTGTTTTAGCTGTTACTGGCGGAATTGCTGCCTATAAAAGTGCTATCTTAGTCCGCCGCCTCAAAGATTATGGCTTTGACGTGCGAGTGGTGATGACACATGGTGCTCAGGCATTTATTACACCACTAACTTTTCAGGCTCTTTCTGGTAATCCTGTTCATACTGAACTTCTAGACCCTGCGGCTGAAGCGGGTATGGGACATATTGAATTAGCACGTTGGGCTGATTTATTACTAGTCGCACCTGCAAGCTGTGACACATTGGCTAAATTTGCGAATGGTTTGGCAGATGACTTGCTCAGTACAGTTTTTTTGGCAACAAAATCTCCTGTCTGGGTAGCTCCGGCGATGAACCAGCAAATGTGGGCTGCTAAAGCTACACAACGTAATTTGCAAACCTTGGTCGAAGATGGCGTGCATGTGATCATGCCGGATGCGGGTGAGCAGGCTTGTGGTGATGTTGGCTTAGGCCGTATGCCTGAGCCAGAAGAAATTGCTCGCCAAGTCGCTGGCTATTTCCATCAAGCTCAACGTGCCATCGCTGAGAAATTTGGGCTGTTGGCAGGTAAGCGAGTAGTTATTACTGCTGGGCCAACACGTGAAGCGATTGACCCTGTCCGTTATATCTCAAACCATAGTACTGGAAAAATGGGCTTTGCTTTAGCCGCTGCTTGTTATGCTGCTGGCGCGCAAGTGACTCTGATTGCGGGACCTGTAAGTTTAGATACGCCTAATGGTGTTCAACGTGTAAATGTTGCCTCAGCACGACAAATGCTCGATGTCAGTATGAGTTCACTAGAAACAGGCTGCGATATTTTTATTGCGACTGCGGCAGTTGCAGACTATCGCGTAGCAGAAGTTGCTGAGCATAAAATTAAAAAAGCAGGGGATGAGTTGAATGTTTCCCTTGTCAAAAATCCGGATATTGTGGCAACAATCGCAGGTCAGGAAAAACGTCCATTTATGGTGGGCTTTGCAGCCGAAACGCAAAATGTTGAAGAATATGCGGCAGGTAAACTTGTTGCTAAAAAATTAGACATGATTGCGTGTAACGATGTATCACGTGCTGATATTGGGTTTGCTTCTGATGAGAATGCGATGACAGTTTTCTTTGCTGAAAGCTATCACATGAAAAAGCGTGAGTTGGAGAAAGCATCTAAACAGGAAATTTCTCAACAATTGGTTGAAGCTATTTCAGATGCATTACGCCGTAAATAATTTTTGAATCAAATAAAAAAAACCGCGAATGAATCGCGGTTTTTTTTATTTGTCTTGTTTTAGACAGCTTAAGGAATTTCATCCTCAAATTCAGGCTTAACCTGAACAATGAAGTCTTGACGGTTAAGACCACGCCATAATGCAAATGCAGTACCGATATAAATCGAAGAATAAGTACCGACAAATACACCAACAAACATTGCCACAGAGAACCAGTGTAGACCATCACCACCTAAGAACATCATAGCTAGAACAACCAGCAATAAAGTCATTGATGTATGAATGGTACGACGTAAAGTCTCAGTTAACGCAATATCGACGATTTCACGAGGAGTCGCACCGCGAATTTTACGGAAATTTTCACGAATACGGTCTGACACTACAATGTTATCGTTAAGCGAGAAACCAATAACAGCAAGTACCGCAGCTAACACTGTAAGGTCAAATGGCCATTGGAATAATGCAAAAGCACCAATAATAATGATGATGTCGTGGAATAAAGACATTACGGCACCCATCGCGAGTTTAAACTCAAAGCGAATGGTTACGTAGATCAACATTAAGATAAGTGCAAGTGCAACGGCACCAGCAGAACGGACATAGAGTTCATTACCAACTTGACCACCAACAGAGTCCACTTTATGAACTTCGGCAGCATTATTTGGTAACTGCACTGCTTTAGTAATCGCATTACTAAGGTCTTCAACCTTAACTTCTTGTACTGGCATACGCACAAGTAAGTCTTTATTACTACCTAAGGTTTGTACTACAGCATCTTTAAAACCAGCTTTATCGAGTGCCTGAATAACTTCAGACTGATTGGCTGGTTGAGCATAGTTAAGCTCAGCTGAAACACCACCTGTAAAGTCCAAACCGAGGTTAAGACCTTTAGTCGCAATAAAGAAAATACTTGCCAAAGTAATAAGGATCGAGAAGATCGCCGCAGGTTTGGCAATCTTCATGAACGGGATGATTTTTGCATCATCCGGACGACCATATTGTTTTGAATCTTGTTGAGTCACTTTAGTCATCATCGATCTCCTTAAATGCTCAACTTTTTCAAATTACGACGTTTGCCATAAATGATTTGTACGATTGCACGAGTTACTGTAATTGCAGTAAACATCGAACAAATAATACCGATCATTAATGTCACGGCGAAACCTTTGATTGGGCCTGTACCAATTGCAAACAGAATGAATGCAACGAGGAACGTGGTTAAGTTCGAGTCAAAAATGGTGTTATAGGCTCGATCATAACCGGCCACAATGGCCTGTTTGGGTGAGGCCCCCCAGAGCATTTCTTCTCGGATACGCTCACATATCAATACGTTCGCATCGACCGCCATACCAATGGTAATAACGATACCGGCAATACCCGGTAAGGTGAGGGAAGCTCCAATCCATGACATCACAGTTAAAATCATTGCCAAGTTAAACACAAGAGCAAAGTTCGCGATTAAACCGAATACGCGGAAGAAAACCACCATCCAGATTGCAACGAGCAAGAAGCCGATTTGAGTAGACAATACACCTTTATCAATGTTTTCTTGACCAAGGCTTGGACCTACTACACGCTCTTCAACAAAGTACATTGGCGCAGCCAAAGCACCAGCACGAAGCATTAATGCAAGTTCAGATGCTTCTTGAGGAGAACTTAAACCGGTAATACGGAAAGTCGAACCTAAAACAGCTTGAACTGTTGCTGCATTAATGACTACAGACTCAGTATATGGCGTACGAACTTCTGTTTGTGCACCAGTTTTTGGATCTGTGACATAGTTAATTTTTTGCTTGTTCTCGATGAACAATACCGCCATGCGTTTACCAACTGCATTACGGGTTGCATCGGACATTAGCTTACCGCCAGCGCTGTCGAGCGTGATATTTACTTCGGCACCGCCAGAGTCCTGACTAAAGCCAGAGCTTGCATTTTGAACACGCTCACCAGTCAAGATTCGGTTACGTTGCAACAAGAGTTGACGACCACTATCTAAAGACTCATAAGCAAAAACTTCTGTGCCCGGAGGTAAAGGTTGACCATTATATTTACCCGTATATGGATCGATATATTGATCATTTAAGTCAGAAACTAAACGGAATTCGAGGTTCGCAGTACGCCCTAAAACACGTTTAGCTTCAGCTGTATCTTGTACACCTGGTAATTCAACAACAATACGGTTGCTACCCTGACTTTGTACCAATGCTTCTGCAACACCAAGTTCGTTAATACGATTACGTAATGTTGTTAAGTTCTGATTTACCGCATATGACTGAATTTCTTGGCGACGTACATCAGTATAAGTAAGCTTTAAAGTAGAACCTGTAGAGCTTGCTAATGCCTGTTGGGTATATTCATTCCCATTACGACGTAAAAAATCCATTGCTGCATCACGGTCAGCATTGTCAGCAAATTGAACAGTGATCACATTATTTGTTAATGCAAGACTGTTAAATTTGATCTTGTTTTCACGGAACTGACGACGCAAATCGGTGGCAGAGGTTTCCATACGTTGGGCAACGGCTTTGTCCATATCTACTTCAAGCAAGAAGTGGACACCACCACGTAAGTCCAAACCAAGTTTCATTGGTTTTGCCCCAATCTTTTGCAGCCATTCCGGTGTGGTTGGTGCAAGGTTTAGGGCGACAACATATTCATCACCTAAGTCACGACGTAATACTTCTTTTGCCTTTAACTGTGCTTCAGATGAACTGACACGCAATAGGGCAGCATTATTTGTAAAAGTATTGTCATGGCTCGCAATATTTGCTGTTTTTAAAATTTGCTCTGCTTTTTTCACCACACTTTGATCAATTTGGGTACCAGCTTTGGCACCGGAAATTTGAACAGCGGGCTCATCCGGATATAGACTCGGCAGTGCGTATAATGTACTGATTACCAGAACAACCAGAATCAGTAAATATTTCCATGCAGGGTAACGCATTCGCTTTCTTCTTAAATGAAAAAGCCGTGCTAAAGCACGACTGTTTTATGATTAAAGGTTATTTAGAGTGCCTTCAGGTAATACTGAAATTACGCTGGCACGCTGAATTTTTACTTCTACACCACGGCTAAGTTCAACAACTGCATAGTCACCTTCAATTTTGGTTACTTTGCCCATTAAACCACCAGCAAAAACAACTTCACTACCCACACCTAAGCTCTCGATCAAAGAACGGTGTTCTTTAGCACGTTTTGCTTGAGGGCGCCAAATTAAGAAATAAAAGATTGCAACGAATACGACAATCATCAAGATGTTTGGCAAAATACCATTAGTTGGGCCAGCTGCCGGTGCTGCATGAGCAGCAGAAATTAAAAAGCTCATTTTGATTTCCTAAAGTTAAAAATATGAGTCAGATAACTGACATAATCCTAATTCGTTTTGCAATTTACCTTGTCTTGAGGTTGAGCGCAAATCTGGCTTATTCATCAACCGGACATGGTGGAACTTCTAAACCACGACGGGCATAAAAGTCCTGAACAAATTCATCAAATGTGCCATTGTCTAATGCATCACGCATACCTTCAGTCAAACGTTGGTAATAACGTAAGTTATGAATAGTACCGAGCATAGATGCCAACATTTCTCCACATTTTTCAAGGTGGAATAGATAAGCGCGGGTAAAGTTTTTACAAGTGTAGCAATCGCAATGTGGATCGAGTGGACTCTGGTCATGGCGATATTTGCTATTACGAATACGTACCAGACCATCAGTGACAAAATAATGACCGTTTCGAGCATTACGAGTCGGCATTACGCAGTCAAACATATCGACACCGCGGCGCACCGCTTCAACGATATCTTCTGGTTTACCAACGCCCATCAAATAACGCGGTTTGTCATGCGGCATTTTATTCGGTAGATAATCTAAAACTTTGATCATCTCTTCTTTAGGTTCACCTACAGATAAACCGCCAATTGCATAACCGTCAAAGCCGATTTCTAAAAGACCATTTAAAGACTCATCGCGTAAGTCTTCATACATGCCACCTTGAATAATGCCAAATAACGCATTGTGATTTTTGAGCTCATCATGATGATGGGTTTTACAACGTTTTGCCCAGCGTAAAGAAAGCTGCAATGATTTTTGAGCTTCTTCATGTGTTGCAGGGTAAGGCGTACACTCATCAAAAATCATAACGATGTCAGAGTTCAAGACCTGCTGAATTTCCATAGAAATTTCAGGTGATAAAAATACTTTTGAACCATCAATCGGTGAGCGGAAAGTAACACCTTCCTCTTTGATTTTGCGCATTGCGCCAAGACTAAAAACCTGGAAACCGCCAGAGTCAGTCAAAATTGGCTTATTCCATTTAATAAAGTCATGTAAACCACCGTGCTCTTTAATCACCTCAAGACCCGGACGCAAATATAAATGGAACGTATTTCCTAAAATAATTTGTGCCTGAATGTCTTCGATGTCACGAGGTAACATGCCTTTGACTGTGCCATAAGTCCCCACTGGCATAAAAACAGGTGTTTCAACAACACCATGTTCTAAAGTTAAACGACCACGACGGGCGCGCCCCGACTGACCTAATTTTTCAAACTTCATCTAAAAATCCTGAACTCGAGCAGAGGCGAAGAAACAGTTCGCTGCTAAAAAGAGGGCTATTTTCCTTGATTCTGCGACGTAGTTCTACTACTAAATGTAGCTGTTATATAAAAAGATTGGAGAAACTAAGGATAGGTTTTATGGCATAGATATTTTAATGAAGGAAATATCTAAAATTCAGGCTTATAAAGATTATAATCGACTTGGTAAAGCTAATCGATATTGCTAAATATTTGCATCCTTATTATAGAAGATGTGTATAGATGATTAACAATATCGATCAGAATTTAATTTTTAAACTTCTAACTTATCAATCAACATTGCATCGCCATAGCTAAAGAAACGATAGCGGCTTTTAACTGCATGTTGATAAGCAGTCAAAATGTTGTCTCGATTTGAAAGTGCTGATACCAACATGAGCAGGGTAGACTCTGGTAAATGGAAGTTAGTAATTAAACGGTCTACGATGCAGAACTCATAACCTGGATAGATAAAGATTTGTGTGTCGCCAGTCCAAGCTGCAATTTTACCGCCATGAGCTTGAGCTGCACTTTCTAAAGCACGTGTCGCGGTTGTACCAATGGCAATCACTTTATTACCACGTGCTTTAGTCGCCAAAATTAAATCAATGGTTTCTTGAGGAACATCACACCATTCACTGTGCATGACATGATTGGTAATGTCATCAGTACGAACAGGCATAAATGTGCCAGCACCGACGTGTAAAGTCACAAAAGATTTTTGAACATTTTTTTGCTCTAATTTTGCTAGTAACTCTTCGTCAAAGTGCAAGCTCGCAGTAGGAGCGGCAACACTGGCAATTTTTTCAGGATTATGAAAAACCGTTTGATAGCGTTCAGTATCAATTTCTTCTGCTTCACGGTTAAAGTAAGGCGGAATAGGCAACTGTCCATATTGCTCAAGTACAGGCAAGATGGGCTGTGAAAACTCAACCACAAATAAATTTTCGTGACGTCCACGCACAATCACTGGAATATTATCTGCACCGACAAAAAGCTCGGCACCTGCTTTAGGTGAGTTACTCGATTTGATATGACAATACGCTGTGGTGTGGTTCAGCATACGCTCAACCAAAATCTCAATAGCACCGCCTGTAGAGCGTTTTCCTTTAAGTCGAGCTTTCATGACCTTGGTGTCATTAAGCACCAACAAATCACCTTCTTCGAACAGATCGATAATGTCTGTGAACATGTGATCATGATATTGACCCTTTGAATCTAGGTGCAACAACCGCGAAGCACTACGTGATTCGAGAGGGTAACGGGCAATGAGTTCATCAGGTAATTCAAAGGAAAAGTCAGACAGTTGCATATTTGAGAAAAAACACCGCAAAAATTGGGCCTAGTATAAACTTTTTCGCTTTTTTATGGCTGTGCTTCTGACCTAAATCATGAAAAATGTTTAAATGATCTAAAAGTGAACGATAATATTCACTTAGGGTTTGACAAGTTTTACAAACGCGCTAATATACGCAACACAAACATACTTCCTCTCCCGAGGTGGTGAAATTGGTAGACGCGGCGGACTCAAAATCCGCTGTCAGAGATGACGTGTCGGTTCGAGTCCGACCCTCGGGACCAAATTCAGAATCGTAAGATTCTCCGAAAACCCCTAAGCTAACGGCTTAGGGGTTTTTTGTTGGATATAAAAAAGTAGATAGGGCTTAAGAAATTATGAAATGATTATTTGATCCCGAGTGTCGGGCTCGAATTTCTAGCTATAAATTTAGAGCTTATAAAAATCTTTTCATTTTTAAGCTCAAGAAGTTCTTGTTTAAACACTAAACACGTTTGTTAAAAGTCAAACTAAGCAAGAATCTAAGCTCTTATTCGAATAATATTTTTTGACCATCTTTTACGAGTATTCTGAACTCGCATTTCCAAGTTCTTTCAACTCACCACCTTCAAACATTTGTTGTATTTTTCTAAAACATACCCACTTTATGTATCTGAAAACCTTTAATTGAAACTTCACATTTCTATTTTGAAAAGAACGTTGCGCTTTTAATGTACTGTGTTAAAGTTTGTAGTAGATCATAATGATTATAAGTACATTTCTTGAGAGCGGTTCCGACCAAAAACGACATAATCTGTGAGGCGGGCAATGACATTCCAACGTTTAGAACTAAATCAGGTCGAGCAGTTAAGTGCTTGTAGGATATCCCTGTTGCTTGGATTAAATGCCGAGCAGAACTACATCGAGCAATTTTTCCGGTTTAGTCTTCGTCTTTTGAATTGTAAAAAAGCCTTATTGACTTTTAATCAGGAACCTTACTTTTGGCATCGTTGCCCTGAAGGCATGACAGCCATTTCGTTTAAGCCATCGAAGCATTTAAAACAGTGCTTCGCCAAACAACAGATCATTAATCACTTACATCCTTCATATCAAAATTTAATCAACTATTTAAAAGAATTAAATATTGAGTGCAGTAGGGCACTGGCCGTGCATCTTTTACACCCTGATAAAACCTCGATGGGTTTTGCTGTCTTTTTTGATGACGATGCGGCAACATTTGAAGATGACGATATTCAATTACTGCTCGATTATTGTTCTACTTTTATGCAACAAGTTGAGTTGAAGTTTAACTATGAAGAGTTAAATGAACTTTATGAACAACAAGTTGCGATTAATTCGAGTAAGACAAAATTTTTCTCGATTATCTCACATGACTTACGTGCACCGTTTCATGGCTTGCTTGGATTTTCTGAGGTACTCGCCAAAGAGCGAGAAACTTTAGATGAATCGAGTATTCAAAATATTGCAGATTATTTATATGACACCTCACAATCGACCTATAACTTGCTTGAAAGTTTGCTGACATGGGCGATGGCCGAGGGAGGGCGTTTTGTCTATCACCCGATTAACTTTAAACTTAGACAAGTCAGCAATATCGTTTGCGATGTACTGCATACATTAGCTTTAAAGAAAAATATTGAACTGGTTAATGGTGTTCCAGATGATTTAAACATCTACGCCGATATCAATATGATGACCTCTGTAATTCAGAACTTGGTGTCAAATGCGTTGAAATTTACCGACGTTGATGGATCAGGCAAAGTCTTTATTGAAGCTCAACAAGCGGATACAAATGTAGAAATTACTGTTCGAGACACAGGTCTGGGCATGACCGAGCAACAAATGGCAAATTTATTCCATCCACGTATTACTGCTAGCTTTAAAGGCACTGCAGGGGAAAAAGGTGCTGGCTTAGGTTTGAGTCTTTGCAAGCGTTTTGTCGAGATTAATCAGGGGCAAATTACTGTTAGCTCTAAAGAAGGGGTGGGAACGACATTTAAGGTTTTATTACCTTCAGCTCAAGAAAGTCATGAGGTGCATACCGAACATCATTCTTCATCAGAAGCAAAATTAGTCTAATCCCTTTTCCTAACACTACTCGAACTGCTATAACTAAAAACAGAGTACGAGGAAAAGAGCTTTTTATATGAATGCGGAGCAGTTACAAAAAACATTGCGTGCCAGTCAGTACGCAGAACAAGTTTTAGGTTTGCATCAAGCTGTTTTAGAACAAGATTATCAAATAGATCAATTTACTGCACCGCTCTCGACCGAACAGATTTACCAATTTGTACAGACCACGCTAGATGGGATTGGTGATGAAACGTCTTGGATGCGCGGAATGCGCATTTTACGTAGCCGTTTAATGTTCCGCTGGATTTGGCAGGATGCCAACCAACTGACCGATGTTGTCACACTCACTCGTGAACTTTCTGATTTTGCTGATGCCAGTATTTGTGCTGCAAAAGATTTTGCGCGTGTCGCACTTGTGGCGAAACACGGTGAACCTGTGAGTTACTCTGGCAAAATTCAAGATTTGATTGTGGTTGCCATGGGTAAGCTTGGTGCTCAAGAGCTTAACTTGTCGAGTGATATCGACTTAATTTTTGCCTTTGATGAGCAAGGTGAAACCGATGGTCGCAAATGTATTGATGTACAGCAGTTCTGTATTTTGTGGGGACAAAAACTCATTTATTTGCTTGAACACATTACTGCCGATGGTTTTGTATTTCGAGTTGATATGCGCTTACGTCCTTGGGGGGATGGCTCGGCATTAGCGATTAGTCATGCAGCTTTAGAAAAATATTTAAGTCAACATGGCCGTGAATGGGAACGTTATGCCTGGATTAAAGCGCGTGTTGTCACTGGAGGTAAAGAAGGACAGGATTTGTTAGAAATGACACGTCCTTTTGTGTTCCGCCGCTATGTCGATTACACCGCTTTTGCTGCCATGCGTGATATGAAAGCAATGATCGAGCGCGAAGTCTTACGTCGTCATATTGAGGATGATATTAAACTCGGGGCGGGTGGTATTCGTGAAATTGAGTTTATTGTTCAGGTCTTCCAGCTGATTTACGGCGGTTCTAAACGTGAGTTACAAGACCGTCAATGTTTAGTCAGTCTTGAGCACATTGGTGAAGCTGGCTTATTAGAAAAACAAGCTGTATTAGAGCTTGAAGATGCTTACCTATTTTTACGCCGTGTTGAACACGCGATTCAAGCTCTAAATGATCAACAAACCCAATTATTACCAGAAGAATTGGACTTAAGACAACGCATTATAGATACCTTAGGTTTTACGAGCTGGAATGAGTTTCTCGATGTTCTTAATGAAAAACGTCAAAAGGTAAAAGTTCAATTTAAGCAGCTCATTGAAGATACCAGCTCTAATGCCGCAACTGAAAATTTTGGGCAATTAGAGCAGCAATTAGATGAAGTGCTGGATGACAATGCGAAAAATCTGATTCATGAGTTTTGGCATGGCCATGCACTTAAAAAACTTCCTTCAAATGCTGTGCAGCGTTTAAAAACATTTTGGCCTCATTTAATTGAAGCGATCTTACAGTCTGAACAACCTCAAACTGCATTGTTGCGTTTAATGCCACTGATTGAATCAGTCATGCGTCGAACCGTTTATTTGGTGATGTTGATTGAAAGTAAAGGCGCATTGCAACGCTTAGTGAAAATGGCGACGGTGAGTCCGTGGATTTGTGAAGAACTGACACAGTATCCGGTACTGTTGGATGAGTTCTTATCGATGGATTTTGAGTTACCAAAACGTAAGGATTTAGAAGACTCATTACGTCAGCAGTTACTTCGTATTGAGATTGATCAGGTCGAAGACCAAATGCGAGCACTTCGCCTGTTTAAAAAGAGCAATGTACTTACTGTTGCTGCAAGTGATGTGTTAGCTGAAAGCCCTCTAATGAAGGTTTCCGATGCATTAACAGATATTGCTGAAGTTAGTGTTAATGCAACCCTACATTTGGCTTATCAAACTGTGGCGAAGCGCCATGGTTACCCAAAAGATGTTGATGGGAAACGCTGCTCACTCGACTACAAAGCTTTTGCTGTCATTGGTTATGGCAAAGTGGGTGGTATTGAGCTGGGCTATGGTTCTGACTTAGACCTTGTCTTTATTCATTACCTAGATGAACAAGCTGATACGGATGGAACCAAGTCAATTAGTGGCTTTGAGTTTGCTATGCGTGTTGCTCAAAAGTTTATGTCTTTGATGACTACGCAAACCCTTGATGGCCGTGTCTATGAGATTGATACACGCTTAAGACCTTCAGGTGAGGCTGGTTTATTGGTGACAAGTCTGAAAGCCTATGAACACTATCAGTTGAAAAGTGCATGGCTTTGGGAGCATCAGGCATTAGTACGTGCCCGCTCTATTGCAGGTGATGAGGTGCTTTGCCAGAAATTTGAAATATTTCGACGCGAGATATTGACTCAATCTAGAGATGAGGCTTATGTTCGTGAGGAAGTGTTGAAAATGCGTCAGAAAATGAAAGACCACCTAGGTTCGTCTTCTGAACAAAAAAAACATGGTATTTTTCATTTAAAACAGGACGCAGGTGGTATCGTCGATATCGAATTTATGGCACAGTATGCTGTACTTGCATGGAGCGGGACGAAACCCGATCTCGCCCATTATTCTGATAATGTAAGAATATTAGAAGATGCTGCTAAAGCAGACTGCTTATCCAGTGAAGATGCCACAGCATTAATTCGAGCCTATCTTAGTGAACGTGCCGAAAGCCACCGCTTAGCCCTTGCAAATCAATCCATGCAAGTCAGCGCAGCGGACTGGCGTAGTACCCGTGCGGTCGTTTGCAATTTATGGCAAAGATTAATAGACCCAACCGCTTCGGTTGAGTTGGATAGTGAATGATTTTATAACAATTTGGAGTGTTCCATGAATTTGGCTGATCGTGATGGTTTTATTTGGCAAGATGGAAAATTAATTGATTGGCGTGATGCAAAGATTCACGTTTTAACCCATACATTACACTACAGTATGGGCGTATTTGAGGGTGTTCGTGCTTATGAAACGCCTAAAGGTACAGCGATTTTCCGTCTTCAAGACCACACAAAACGTTTGTTAAATTCAGCAAAAATTTATCAAATGAAAGTGCCTTATGATCAAGCAACGCTTGAACAAGCACAAATCGATGTTGTTCGTGAAAATAAATTAGCTTCTTGCTATTTACGTCCACTCATCTGGATCGGTTCAGAGAAACTAGGTATTGCAGCAACAAATAACACGATTCATGCTGCTGTTGCTGCGTGGGCGTGGGGTGCATATCTTGGTGATGAAGCGATGGCGAAAGGTATTCGCGTAAAAACTTCATCATTTACTCACCATCATCCAAACGTGACGATGTGTAAAGCAAAAGCATCTGGTAACTACACATTGTCAATTCTTGCTCATCAAGAAGTTGCACATTCTGGTTACGACGAAGCAATGTTAATGGACCCACAAGGTTATGTGTGCCAAGGTTCTGGTGAAAACGTATTCTTAATTAAAGATGGCGTTTTGCACACTCCAGATATCGCTGGTGGTGCGCTTGATGGTATTACACGTCAAACTGTGATGACAATCGCTAGAGATCTTGGTTACCAAGTTGTTGAGCGCCGTATTACACGTGACGAATTTTATATCGCAGACGAAGCATTCTTCACAGGTACTGCTGCTGAAGTAACACCAATTCGTGAATACGATGACCGTCCAATCGGTTCGGGTACTCGTGGCCCAATTACCACTGAAATCCAAAAAACTTACTTTGATGCGGTTCAAGGTAGAAATCCGAAATATGAACACTGGTTAACTTACGTAAAATAAGTTAATCCGTTAACATAAAAAGGCGAACTTCGGTTTCGCCTTTTTTATTTTTTGGCTTAGGGAGCTTCTATGCATATTGTCTATGTGTCTGATGGTAAGGCAGGGCACCGCTCACAAGCATTAGGCTTGTTTCAGGCAATGCAAAGACAACAGCCAGAAACAACTTTTGAAGAGGTCCTAATTTCTGATTTACCTATTATTTCTTTAATTCAGGCACTTTTCTCTTCAAAAAAATCCTTATTTAAACAAGTGCCTGACTTTGTATTTGGCGTGGGAAGTCACACTCATTTTCGTGTTTGGTTACTCGGTAGAATTTTCAAAAAGGCCAAAACGATTATTTTAATGAAGCCAAGTTTACCTATTGGTTGCTTTGATTATGCTGTTATTCCAGAACATGACGGTATTCACGCCGATAACCATGTGATTGTCACGCGTGGTGCATTAAATCCTATCCGTAATGAAAATCGCCATCAAACCGCGAGAGTTTTAATCGCTTTAGGTGGTTCATCTAAACGACATCAATGGAACCAAAATAAAGTATTAACCAGTGTTCAAAAAATTGTTGAGAATAATCCAGACGCTGAAATTATTCTGACCACTTCACGTCGAACCCCAGCAGAGTTTGTCGATATTTTAAGGCAACAAAGTTTTGCCCAGCATTTACACATATTTCCAGTTGATCAAACACCCCAAGGCTGGATTTTCGAAGAAATGCAAAAAGCAGAAGCAGTTTGGGTGACAGAAGACAGCGTCTCTATGATTTTTGAGGCGCTTACCGCGGGTTGTCGAGTCGGGGTGATGGCAATGGACCGTTTGAAAGACGACCGGATTACGCACTCAGTTGACCAAATGTTAGAATCAAAATTAATCTCACAGCAGACTTATGTTGTACAGTTACCACAACCTTATGCTTTTAAAGAAGCAGACCGTGTGGCAACATATCTTTTAGCAAAATAATGAGTTTGAGATTGTGCTATATATACTGATTTTATTGGTTCTGCTTATCTTCGTATTAAGTTATAAGTATGCTTGGTGGAAGCCGAAAATAAGTTGGAATCAGCCTCGTATATTGATGTATCACATGGTCAGAAACCATATTGATGGTGCTAAATTTAATAAACTTCGTGTGAAACCCGCTGAATTTGAAAAGCAGATTGCCTGGATGAAATCACAAGGATTCCATTTTGTAACTATGCAAGAGTTACAAAATGGTTGGGGGAAACACCCTGCTAAAACAATAGCAATTACATTTGATGATGGTTATTTAGATAACTTACAAAATGCCTATCCAATTTTAGAAAAATATCAAGCAAAAGCAACAGTTTATGTGGTGGTTGACCGTCATGATAGAGATTGGTCAACTTATAAAAAAGAACATCACAATAGTGGTGAACTTATGCGTGAAGCTAAGTTGAATGATGCCCAAGTCAAGCAACTCGCAGACAGTGGGCTGATTGAAATTGGTTCACATACATTGACGCATGCCAATTTAAATAAACTCAGTGATGCCGATTGTTTAAGAGAATTGACTGACTCAAAGCAACAACTTGAGCAATTAATTTGCAAACCCGTGACCAGTTTTGCATATCCATTTGGGATTTATTCAGACCGCGATGTCAAACTGGTAAAACAGTCAGGGTATAGCAATGCTGTAACGACTGTAGAAGGAATTGAAGGCGAACAGCCAGACTTTTTTCAACTACAACGTATTAAAATCAGTGGTAAAGATTCATTATTTGCTGTCAAGCTCCGTTTAAAGCTTGGTAAGCGTGAGGGATAAGCATGAAAATTACTCTTGTAATGGCGAGTGATGAGGAAGGGGGACTAGAAAAGCATGTACTTGAGTTGGCTGCTGGTTTGTCACAATCACATGAAGTATCTTTAATTGCACATCAGAAATATAAAAGTCAGGTGAAAAGTGCGGTGAACTTTGTGGCTTTCGACATGAGTGGTAGCCGTTATAACCCATGGACAAAATATCGGCTTAAAAAATTAATATTGGCGACAGAGCCACAAGTGCTACATGCTCATGCTTCGAAAACAGCAAAACTTTTACAAGGTATATTGAATAGTTTGAATTTTCCATGTGTTGTAACCATGCATGGTGCAAAAAAGAATATTAAAACCTATTTGGCATTTGATCATATTATTTGTGTAAGTAAACGTCTTGCACAAATAGTAGGGCAACCACATAAAGTAAGTGTGGTTTATAATGGGATTTCCTTAAATATAACTGCTCAACCATTTGTAAAGAATAGAAAATTTATTGCAATAGGCCGTTTAAATGAAGTGAAAGGTTTTAATCTTTTATTAGCCGCTTGGCAGAACATTCCTTGTGAATTAACTATTATTGGTGATGGTGAAGAACGGGACAGACTGGAAAAATTGATTAAAGAATATCAGTTAGCTGATCGTGTTAAGCTATATGGTTATAGTAATAATATTCATCCATTGATTGCGGAACATGAAGCCTTAATTGTTTCATCTTTACGTGAAGGCGGTCCTTATACACTTGCTGAGACCTTGTTGCTTGAGCGACCAGTTATTGGTACAAATGTCGGGATGATGTCTGAATTTATTCCCACAGAATTTTTATGTGAACCTAATAATATATTGGCTTTACAGCAGCTCATCCAAAATTATTTAAAAATATCTGATCCAGAGAGTAGTTTTAAAACTGCTTATGTACTAGCACAAGAACAACTTACTTTCACGAAAATGATTGATCATACAGTACAAGTATATCAGTCACTGTTTTCAGTATAGGATTATGTATTGATGACACAACAAAAGGATTTTATTCTTGCATTGACAGATGGTAAACCTGGTCACGAAACTCAAACTCAGGGAATGGTTCAGCTATTGAATCAACAGAAAAACTATCAAGTGGAATGGATTCAACTAAATTTACCTAAGAAATGGTTATACCGTGTTCTTAAGTTTCTGTCCAATTTTTCAATAAATACTCATTGGTTATGCTATTTCCTTGATATGAAAACTATCAAGTCGTTAGAACAGAAACAAGTTGCATATATTGTATCAGCGGGGGGAAATACCTTGCTCGCCAATTTGTTGTTAAAACAACATTTACGCAATAATCAAGCCATTAAAAATTTAGTAGCGAGTTCATTACGAGGAATTCGTGCTGATTTATTCGATGTGGTATTTACCATTCATGATCAACAAGCTACATTGCCACATTACTTTTACTACCCAGTTGCACCTAATAAAATGTGTGCTTTGCCTTTGACACGTGATCAGGCACGTGAGCATTTAGGAATTCACAGTGCTGAATTAGTGATAGCAGTTCTAATTGGTGCGAATACCAAAACAGTCAAAATCGGTGATGCTGTACAATGGGCAACTGTTTTACAACAGATTCGGTTGCAATATCCAACAGCGAGATTATTAGTTACGACATCGCGTAGAACGTCAGTTAATTTCGAAAAAGAGTTACAAGAGCTTACTGAACAGTACGATATTTTTCAGGCAAATGACTTGCTAACATGGGTTGCACAAGGGCAAAGTTGTGATATTAAAGACTACATTAAAGCAGCTGATTGGATTTTAGCGAGCCCAGACTCAACCTCGATGGTTGCAGAGGTTATTATGTCCGGAAGCAAATTGCTAGTACTTTATGATGAAGTTGCAGTACAAGATGTGGCTATCAAACAACAATTAAACTCCTTAGCTCAACAGCGGTGGTTATATTTATTAAATTTTTTAGATGCTCATCAAATTGTTGAGGCTGTCCAAAAATTAAAAGTACAAGACCATACGGGAGAGATGACTCGAAAATTGAATAATATTTTGGGAAAATAAACTAAATATTTAGATTTTATTTTTTAATAATCGCCAACTTGATCATTCAATATATCAAATTCTAGATAAATTTAAAAAATAAAAAGAGCAGGAATCTCCTCTTTTTTATTTTGTTTGCTTTAATAATGCTTTATAAGGAGCAACGAAGCAAATTGATAAAATAAGTTGTATAAGTAGTTTTAGAATATAAATAGGTACAATGTAGAAAGGTAAAGTCTCCAGCGCTGTTATACAGGTTGGCATAATCCGATTATAATAACGACGACGAATAGCTAAAGAAGCATTTTTTCTTAATTCTTTTGATAGACATCTTTGGTTAATTTGATAAGCCTTATTCGCTTCTGGATGTTGATGGGAATAGGCTTTTAAAAACTGTGACATGCTTTGGCGGAACAAAATGACTTGACGTCTAACTTCAAAATGATCTTTTTTCTTTTTTGCCTGCGCAATAACGCTTGTATTATGATAACGAAAATAGTTTAAACATTCATGAGTAAAAAAAATATCGCCTTGTGTTACGATCTTTGCCCAAATTTCCCAATCGCCAATGAAGCGTAAGCTCGGGTTAGCCCCTCCCACATCAAAGTAAGTTTGTTTTTTGAAAATAACCCCACTCGCATTAGGAATAGTATTTTGAGTATTTAAAAATTTTTCTATATATTCAAGCCCTTTCATTTCAAAGTTGTTTTCGAAAAGTTTTGGGTCTACTTGATCTGTAAAATCTTTCCAAGAACCAGTTATTTCTCCTTTAGCGTTCATTCGATATGATTGGCTATACGCCAGTACTAAATTGTGGTTTTTCTCAAACTGTGGTACTAATTTCTCTAAAAAACGAGGATCTGCTATATCATCGGATTCAGCAATCCAGATCAGCTCTCCTTTCGCTAAATGCATCCCTTTGTTCCATTGGTAGAAGGTGGAGCCTGAATTTTTTTCATTGATAATGCAATGAGAAACTTTAGGATGTTTTCGGTATTTTTCTAAAATTTTAGCGCTATGATCTGGTGACAAATCATCTAAAAGGATTAATTCAAATTGTGAATAGCTTTGATTAAGAATACTATTAATTCTTTCTTCTAAATATTGAGCATGATTATAACTTGGGACAATGATACTAACAAACACTGAGTAGAACCTATAACATGAATACTGGTAACGATACTCTTAAAGCAATAGGTCAACAATCGTATCTATCCTATTTTTATAGGTATGATCTCGTTGAACCTTGTCCATTGCTAGTAAGGGATTAATAGAATTTTCTTTGAGTTTGCTTTGCAGTTCGGAAGGGTCTGAAAAAGTTATAATTTCATTTTCTATGCTGAATGCAAATTCAAGATCTTTTACATATTCACTGACTAAAATGCAACCGCAAGCAGGTGCTTCAAAACAACGCATATTCATGCCTTGTCGTATATTTACTTTATTAATGAGGTTAAGAACATACTTATGTTTACGGTAAAGTTCAGCGACATTGGGTAGACTAATATTATGTGGATGAATAATACTGTCATTTTTTACAAGATTATTCCAGCCTTTACCATAAATAGTAATTGGGAGCGGAATTCGTTCAATTAGTTCTTGTCTGTCAGGAGACCAAGCTCCTACAAATAAAAGTCTGTCATTTTTTTGTTCATCCTTCGGAAAAAAGATTTCAGGATTGTAAGCTAATGGAAGGTAGATTGAATGATCTAATCCTATATCTTTAGCATCTTTAATAAAACTGAAGTCGGTAAAGCAGTATAAGTCAATAATTTCTTTTGTTTTTTTTAGCCTTGAATCAAAAAAATCTCCGATCCAATGAGCTTTTTTGCATGGAAAGTCAGCTAAAACTTCTAGTAGATAATCATTAAAATAAAAGAGATCGGCAATCAATATTAGATCGGGCTGAAATGTTTGTAACTTTTTCTTTAGTAAATTAGCTGTATATATATCTTTATTTGGTAAAATTTTCTTAAGAAATCGTTCACAGGTATTATTGTGATTTAAAGCAAAGCCTTGAATCACATAATTAGGGTGTCGGTGAGAAGTGGCAAGAATATTTTCGAACCATTGCAATATACCCCCACGTTTACCAAGAATGAGTAATTTCTTTTGCATTACTCTTTGTCCGCATTTCCTTTTAAAACCATATAAATCAATGCAACAAAAATGAGCAATGCACCAACCAAGCTACTTACACAGAAAAATAAAATACGTTGATTTGTAGTCATGTTAAATAATTCATTTGCAAGAATATAGCGCATGAAAAACCATTGTGCGAGGGAGAATACAATCACGACTAAAGCATGTCGACGTACATCAGGGCGCATAGCCATAAAGCTGACCTCTTAATTAAAAGCAGCCTATTATGCCACTGACGTGCTTTTTCGCAAAGTATAGCTTATGAAAATTGAATGTTTGTTTAATACTGTCTAATAAGAAACCCTGCATAAGCAGGGTTTCTTATTGAGAAAATCTAAAAATTATTTAGATTCTTCAGTTTTTGGCTTTTCACGTAGGCGGATACCCAAGTCACGAAGCTGGTTTGCTTCAACAGGAGCAGGTGCTTGAGTAAGTGGACATTCAGCAGTCTTAGTTTTCGGGAACGCAATAACGTCACGAATTGAAGTCGCGCCAGTCATAAGCATAACTAAACGGTCTAGACCAAATGCCAAACCACCGTGAGGAGGAGCACCATAACGAAGCGCGTTAAGTAAGAAGCTGAATTTCTCTTCTGCTTCTTCATCAGAAATACCAAGCGCTTCAAAAATCGCTTTTTGCATTTCTAATGTGTAAATACGAAGTGAACCACCGCCAACTTCAGTACCATTCAATACCATGTCGTAAGCAACAGAAAGTGCTTCACCTGGATTGCTCTTCACGTCTTCTACGCTAGATTTAGGTAGTGTGAATGGGTGGTGAACAGAAGTCCATTTACCATCGTCAGTTTCTTCAAACATTGGGAAGTCAACAACCCAAAGTGGAGCCCATTCACAAGTTGAAAGATTCAAATCGTGACCAATCTTGACACGAAGCGCACCCATTGCGTCATTTACAACTTTAGCTTTATCAGCACCGAAGAATACGATATCGCCATCTTGTGCGCCAACACGTTCCAACAGTTCAAGTACAATCGGTTCAATGAATTTCACGATTGGAGATTGAAGACCTTCAATTCCTTTAGCGAGTTCATTAACTTTAATGTACGCTAAACCTTTAGCACCATAGATGCCAACGAATTTGGTGTATTCATCGATTGCACTACGTGGCAATGAAGCTGCACCAGGAACACGTAAAGCAACAATACGACCTTTAGGATCTTTTGCAGGGCCAGCAAATACTTTGAACTCTACTTCTTGCATTAAGTCTGCAACGTCAACGAGTTTCAACGGAATACGCAAATCTGGTTTGTCAGATGCATAGTCACGCATTGCTTCGCTATATGGCATACGGCGGAATTTTTCAAATTTTACGCCAAGCAAGTCGTTAAATAATTTAACAGTCATGCCTTCCATCAAATCCATGATTTCATCGTCGTTTAAGAACGATGTTTCAATGTCGATTTGAGTGAATTCTGGCTGACGGTCAGCACGTAAGTCTTCATCACGGAAACATTTCGCGATTTGGTAGTAACGATCAATACCACCCACCATCAATAATTGTTTAAACAATTGCGGTGATTGTGGAAGTGCGTAGAAGCTACCATTTTGTACACGACTTGGTACTAAATAGTCACGCGCGCCTTCAGGAGTTGCACGAGTTAAAATCGGAGTTTCAACGTCTAAGAAACCGTGATCGTCTAAATAATTACGGATCAAGTTAGTTACTTTAGAACGGAAACGTAAGCGATCTAACATTTCTGGACGACGGATGTCCAAGAAACGATATTTTAAACGGTGTTCTTCTGACACGTTAATTGTGTCATCATTTAACGGGAATGGCGGAGTTTCAGAAGCAGCAAGAACTTCGATTTCTTTGCCTAAAACTTCGATTTGACCACTCACCATATTTTGGTTTTCAGTACCTTCATAACGGCGACGAACACGACCTGTAATTTTTAATACATATTCAGAACGTGCTTTATCTGCTGTTGCAAATGCTTCTGGAGTATCTGGGTCAATAACCACTTGAACGAGACCATCACGGTCACGCATATCAAGGAAAATAACACCGCCATGGTCACGGCGACGATGTACCCAACCGCATAGTGTAACGGTCTGGTCGATTTGGGCTTCAGTTAAAGAGCCACAGTAATGAGTTCGCATCATGATGAAGATTATCCAAACTATATTGGCTGAAAGGACGGATGCGTAAACCGCGCACCGTCAAAAAAGTAAGTTTTCGATTATGCCTTGTTGGATGGTTTGCCACAAGAACTAGATCAAAAAACCGCAGAAATTAAGCTGAAAATGAGCAATTTGGCAGCAACTTTAAGTATTCACCCCATTCTTTTTTGCCGATCTAAAACCAAGAATAGTAAGCATCCTAAGCTAAAGGTACTTAGCCAGCCTTGCATAAATTCATTAATAGAACGACCAGTGAAATAATAGGTATCGACATGCCAAACTTCATGAGGAATGTAGCGGGCATAATCCCAAAAAGAGAATAAACCTAACACTGTAGATAGAATTAACAGACACCATGCGAAAATTTTAATTTTATAGTTTACTTTCCAGTGTTGTTTATAGCGCTGATAATAATGAACACACATCCAAGCAATAAAAGGTAGCGCAAGAGCAGAGGAGCCTAGCTGTAAAAGACGATGTAAGGGATAAGGGTGTCCCAAAAGATGAACTGTGGTCGCTAATACATCTTTAAATATAAAAGTCCGAAAGTCTGAGTGTGTTAGGCCATCCCAAATTAAATGAGTGGCAATCCCTAAAATAAGCGCGAGTAATGTTCCAATCAAAAATAAAAACATACGTTTTAAAGAGTGGAGGTCAAGATCATGTTGAATGCCCAAAAAACGATAAATTACAGGCCGGTAAAGTAAATACCAAATAGCACAGAATAATAATCCTAATGCAAGATTTGGGTAGAAAAGTCCTTTCCATTGATGTGTCAACATCCCTGACTGCATTGTAAATAAGCGGTAAAGATCGGGTGTCATACTTCCAATTGCTAGAGCTGCAACTGGTAAAGTGTTTCGGCTAAGCTTTGAAAGAGGAGGAGCTATAACGGCATGAGAGATTGTAAAAGGCATTATAAAACAGAGATTACTCACATCATTTAATTGCCCAGTCTAACGAATCAGCCGATTGGAAATGTTTTTTATTGCAAAAAGACTGAAATGTTATAATATAACAAAACAAAAAGGCGTAGCGATCAGAGAATCACCTCATGTTGTTCTATAAAAATATTTTGACCTTATCCATTTTAGCTGTCATATCCGTACCTTCGTTTGCAGCAGAAAGTGAAAATGTTGAAAAGCTAGAAACCATTCGAATTAAGGCTCATCCACTTGAGCAAACGTCACAAGATTTTGCTGTTGCAGATACTGTGGTTGATCAAAAGCATCTGTCGCAAGGCGCTGCTACCATTGGGGATGCACTCAGTAGTGAAGTGGGAATTTACGCGAATCAGTTTGGGGCTGGTTCGAGCCGTCCAGTCATCCGTGGACAAGATGGACCACGTGTTAAAGTTCTTCAAAATTCATCAGAAAATATTGATGTATCGACGTTGTCTCCTGACCACGCCGTCACTGTAGATCCTGTGCTTGCGAAACAAGTCGAAGTAATTCGCGGCCCTTCAACTTTATTGTTTGGTGCGGGGACTGTCGGTGGTTTAGTTAACGTCATTGATAACAAGATCCCTACGCAAATGCCTGAAAATGGTTATGAAGGACAAGTTGGCTTACGTTACAACACTGGAAGTGATGAAAAACTAGCGAGTGCTGGCGTAACTGTTGGCTTGGGCAGCCAAGTTGCTTTACGTGTTGAGGGGTTAACTCGTGATGCGAATAATTATATTGCGCCCAATTATATTCATGAAGGTGAAAAAGAGCGCCGTGTAGACAATACCTTTGCGCAGGGTGATTCAGTTAACGTTGGTTTGTCTTGGATTTATGACCGTGGTTATACGGGTATTTCTTATAGCAACCGTCGGGATCAATATGGCTTACCGGGGCATAGCCATGAATATGAAAGTTGTAGCGCTCATCTAGGTGGAAGACCGCATTTGCATTGTGGAGACCATGAACATGAAGAGGGTGAAGAAGCTCACGATCATGAACATGAAGAACATGAGCACGAACACGGCGGCCCATGGATTGACTTAAAATCTGAGCGTTATGATTTTAAAACTGAGTTAAATGATCCATTTGCAGGCTTCCAAAAGTTACGTGCGCAAGCAAGCTATACTGACTATCAGCATGATGAAATTGAAGAGGGCGCAATTGCAACCCGATTCCAAAACAAAGGCTATGATGGACGCATTGAGTTAGTACATAACCCGATTGCAAGTTGGGAAGGGGTAATTGGCGCACAGTTAGGTCAACAGAAATTAGATTTAACTGGTGAAGAAGCATTTATGGCCCCGACCACTACCAAAAAGTGGAGCGTATTTGCTTTAGAACATAAACAATGGAAAGACGTACATTTTGAGCTTTCTGCCCGTGCAGATCAGCAAGAAATTGATGTAGACGATAATTCTAAACAGGATTTTGATGGCTCGGCATTTTCTTACGCAGGTGCTGCAAATTGGGAGTTTGCACCGAACTATAAACTTTCTTTTGTCGCTTCACATCAGGAACGTTTACCTTTAGCTCAAGAGTTATATGCAAATGGTGGGCACTTTGCGACAAATACTTATGAGTTAGGAAATGATCAACTCAGTAAGGAAAAATCGAATAATGTTGAGTTAGGTTTGCATTTTGATAATAACAAACTTGATTACCATCTTCATGTTTACCATAACTGGTTTGATGACTACACCTATGCGCAAACCCTTGACCGTTATAAAGACTTCCGTTTAGTTCAATATACTCAAGATAAAGCTCGTTTCTATGGTGCAGAGGGTGAAATTGGTTATCAAATTACCCCAATGTACAAGATCAGTGCTTTCGGTGACTATGTACGCGGTAAAATTGATGCAGAGGGTAACGCTCCACGTATTCCAGCGGGACGTTTAGGTACTAAAGTTGATGCAGACTTTGGCGATGGTTTTAGTGGTTCTGCCGAGTACTATCATGTCTTTAACCAAGATAAGATCGCAGCTTACGAGACCGAAACAGAAGGCTATAACATGCTTAATCTTGGCGTGGCATACTCTGGACAATATGGTGCAAAAACAGATTATCGTGTTTATATGAAAGCAAATAACTTGTTAGATGACACGGTTTATCAACATGCTTCATTCTTATCAAATATTCCACAAGTTGGACGTAATTTTACTGTAGGTGTTGATTTTAGTTTCTAAGGTTTTAACACGAAACTAAACTTGAAAAATCAATCCAAAAGACCTAATTTGAAAGCATCAAGTTAGGTCTTTTTTATGCGTATTTTTCAACGAATTCATCAAAAAATAAATTGGTCAGGGCGTCGTTATATGGCGGTATTACTTTGCGTTGTTGCTATTGCATATCTTGCATCAGCGATTTACCACACAGTAAAACCATTACCACAAGGGATTAACTTTAGTGGCAAGCTTAGACATGCCGATGTCAAATTTTTAGCAGACAAAACTTATCTTGATGCAAAAGGACAACAGCAGGTTGACCAGCATATTTTTGATGAAATTTTGAAAATGATTGATGAGGCAAAAACCACGATTGTGGTGGATATGTTCTTGTTTAATTCAGAAGTGGGTGACTCAAAACTCAAGCAAAGACCATTAATGCAAGAGCTAACCGATGCATTAGTAAGTAAGAAAAGACAGAACCGCCAAATTCAGATCGTTATGATTACCGACCCGATTAACTCGGTTTATGGTGGTATCAGCCCTGAACACTACCGTCAGTTACGTCAGGCAGGTGTTGATGTGATTGAAACGAATTTAGCCCCTTTACGAGCTTCTAACCCATTCTGGTCAGGCTTCTGGTACATCTGCTGTCAAAATATTGGTAATAACCCTGAAAAGGGCTGGTTACCGAATCCATTCGGTGATGAAAAAATTACACTGCGCAGCTATCTAAACTTATTTAATTTTAAGGCCAATCACCGTAAGACTGTTGTGGTCGATACCGATGCTGGTTGGAAGTCATTGGTGACCTCAGCAAATCCACACGATGGTAGTTCTAGACACTCTAATGTCGCGTTGGTTGTAACAGGGGCAACAGCTGCTGATGTTCTCCAAACTGAAGCTGCCGTTGCACAAATGTCAGGCAGTAGCTCTCCATCGCTCATTTTAGGTGACTTTGAAAAAGACGTTAGCAAGCCTCAAGTGCAGGTGTTAACTGAAGGCGCAATCTATGAAGCTGTATTAAAATTAATTAATACGGCTAAACCTAAAGAACATCTTGATTTAAGTATGTTCTATTTGTCTGAACGTAAGATTATTAAAGCTCTAAAAAGTGCTCAAGAACGAGGTGTTATTGTTCGTGTTTTACTTGATCCAAATAAAGATGCATTTGGTCGACAAAAGAATGGTATTCCAAACCGTCAGGTGGCTTCAGAGTTGCATGCTGTCGGTATTCCAATCCGTTGGTGTGATACTCATGGCGAGCAGAACCATAGCAAAATGATCTTGAAATATAACGCCCAACACGCTGAGTTGATTGTAGGATCCGCCAACTTTACGGCCCGTAATTTAAAAAATTACAACCTTGAAACGGATATGTTGGTCATTGGCAAAGTTCAAGATCAAGTTTTTAAAGATGCGCAAGATTACTTCAATACCTCGTGGTCAAACCTAAAAGATAGACAGATGAGCGTGGATTACGCGAAGTATGCAGATGAGTCTAAAGTGAAGTATTGGATTTATCGTTTTATGGAATGGTCAGGATTATCGACTTTCTAATTCTATTTTTTTATATAAACGTTGAGGCTATATGTTCACGACGGAGTCTTACTTAGTCTCACCCTAAAACTAGAGCTCATTCGTTACTTTGGTTTTGCCCAAAGTAACCAAAGGCATTTGTCATCCACAAAACCTGTTCAATATCTTCATTTAACCGATTTTATTGCAAATACAATATATTCATAAATTTTGGGTAGGTTGTGGATGACATTTAGCACAAGCGAATATTGGAAAATATTAATTTCTATATCACTTAGCCTACCCATCATTGAAATAATTTAAGGCGCTGGCGGAATCAACTGATCCAACGCTTTATCATCAAGTTTTTCGATTTCACTCAAATCCGTCTTAATTTTCCACTGTGACTCATCATCTACAGGATTCGGCAAACGCGCTTCAAGCCAATCACAGACCACATCGGGAGAAAATTCAGGATGGTTACATTGAATAATCCATGATAAAAAGTCTTTGGCTTCACCATTCATGTAAGGTGGCGGTGAAACAGGGAAGAATAATGTTGGTAGGCGTTCATTCGTCGATAGATAATTTAAAACATGACCTAGTTCTTGAACTGTTTGCCATGCAAGTGCATGCTCTACGTCAATACTGAACTTAAACCACCAAGCATGTTCGCCATCTGCTCCATGAGCCATAATACGGGCTTCTTGTACACTTGGAACTTTGCAAAAAAATTGATGAAGACGCTCAAAACTGATTTCAGACACAGCAATTGACCTAGTTTGAAAAATGCTAATGGTAGCACAGATACAGATTCTTCATATTTTCTTTATAGTCATTACAAAGTTTAGCAATCAAAGCGGTTTTATTCATGGTTTCTCCTTGAGTCTCTTTTAATCTAGCTTCATATCAAGATTAAAAGGAAATAGGCCATGAAAAAGCCAATCGTTCTTGTACTTTCGACATTAATGTTAGGTATATCAGCTACCGCGATGGCCGATTCTGGACACCGTTGGAACAATGACCATGGTAAAAACTATGATCGATATGAGCATCGCGATGACCGCCGTCATGATTATCGTAATGATCACCGAGCGCCAGTTTGGTCAAATGCTGATCGTGGTAAGCATTATGGTAACTATGTTGCTTTTAAACGTGGTGAACGTATTCCTGCCCAATATCGCCATAGCCGCTATTATGTTTCGGACTGGAGAGCACACCGTTTATATGCACCACCACGTGGATACCACTGGGTTAAAACACCTAATCAATACTTATTAGTAGACTCAAGACACAACATTTACCGAGTTCGTTAAACGTAAAAATAAAAAGGCCTCAATATTGAGGCCTTTTTCTATGCTAATTCGTCATCTTGCGGTTGAGGGGTTTTCAAATTATTAGAAGTTTTTGCATGTTTCTCTTTCATCACTGATGGGTAGTGCCATGAAGCAAATCGAACGACTAAAATAGATAAAGCTAAAATCAAAATTGAGCCCGTAATAATGACTTGATCGATATCCGCTTTATGATCATGTTGAATATCTGAAATGAGTAGACGGGTTAAGGCCGTAATCGCGACATAAATAAGAAAACGTACAGGCATATGGTTGGTTTTAAAGTAAATTCCAACCATTGCTCCAAGCTCTAAGTAAATAAATAATAATAAAATATCATCAATTGAAGCATACTTTTTGACGGTCAGAATTTCAAAAACCGTATTGGCTGCCGACCATGCCACCATACACCCGATAATGAATAAGGCTAAATAATGGAAGGCTTCTACGGCGTAATGACCGAAACGGTCGAGTATTCGTTCGTATTTTTTAGGATCAGGCATAATAAGATCTTTTGTTCACTTCGTAATGTTTAGAAATTAAACAAATTTTGTGCCAATGGAAATAGTAAATACAAAATAAAAAACGCCTGATTATTCAGGCGTTTTTATGAAGATTTAATTCAACTCATGTAGTAAGGTGATATCTACTATAAATACAAAGACTATTTCAAATTTTTATATTCTTGAATGACATCTTCAAATGCAATATGACCTAAAAAGTTGCCTATACTCTTTACGGATTGTTCTTGTTCAATTGCATGTGCAAATTTAACCGCCGCCTCATTTTGTAATTGTTCATAAAGTCGTTTGCAGTTTGGAAATTGATCAATATCAATAACATTATGATATTTCAACCATCGTGCGATACCTGCGTAGTATCCGTCTACAAAAGACAATTGATCGCCCATTAGCCAAGTTTGATTTATCAGACTATTTTCTAAAGCTGTAAATGCTTTTTTAACTTGGACTGCTCCATATTCACGTAATGCTTGTTTATTACTTTCTGATGAAGAGTGTTCAAGACTATACCAGAGTGGGCTAAATGCATTGAATAAAGTCGTATTCAAAAAAGCTAGTTTCTGATTAAAGAGATTAAATTGTTCTGTTCCTTGTTCATAATGAAAAGCCGCATTCAGGCTTTTTGCCATGACATGGTTCAAGATAGCCATGCTTTCCGTTAAAACTTTACCATTATCGTAGAGCAGTGCAGGCGTTTCACCCATTGGATTAATTCTGCGATATTCCTCGGTGTTGCATTGAGCTGGCATCTCGATTCTACAGAGTTGATATGGTAAACCTGACCATTCCAATGCAACTATTGAACCAAATGAGCATCCAGAAGGTACGCCATAAAATAAAGTGAAAGTTGACATGATGATTACTCTTTTTTGATGTGTAAAATCATCATAAGTCGACAGAAAAGTTTCTAGTAGTCATGTATTATGAAACTTATTGTCTACATATATGGACATTGAAGAATGCTACTTAGACAAAACTTGAATGATGTTTATCTCTTTGTTGTTGCTGTAGAGCATCAAGGATTTTCTGCCGCAGCTAAACAGCTCAATTTACCTAAATCAACTATTAGTAAGCGTGTTGCAATATTAGAAAATAAGCTGGGCTTAACGTTAATTCATCGTAGTTCACGTAGTTTTGTCTTAAGCGAATCAGGAAAACTGTTTTATCACCATGCCAAAAATGCAGTAGATGAGTTTCGTTACGCAGAAGAAAATTTATTAATACAACAACAAGAGCCAAGTGGTGTAGTCAGGCTCAGTGCTTCTGTACCCATTGCTCAGTATCTTCTATCTGATTGTTTGCCTGAACTTGCAGAACGTTATCCTAAGCTGTTATTACAAGTAGAGGTAACTGATCGTTACGTTGATGTTATGAGTGAAAACTTTGATATTGTGATCCGTAGTCATTTTCAACCATTGCCGGATTCTGGATTAATTCAACGTGTGCTTAAAAATGATAAAATCATTGCTGTTGCAGCGCCTACCTACTTAATGAAATCGGCTCCTATACATACACCAGAAGATTTGCTTAAACATGAAGGTATATGGCCTGAATTGCAAATGAATCCATGGCATTTTCAAAATATAAATGGTCAGAAAGAGATAGTACGTCCAAACATCCGCTTTGTAGCAAATGAGTCAGAGATTTTAAAGGGGGCTGCAAAAAGGGGATTGGGTATTACGCTTTTACCTGAAACTTTTTGTATGAATGAACTATCTGAGAGCAGCTTAATTCATGTTTTGCCAGATTGGTCTGCTGGTAGCGTAACGACAAGTTTATTGATGCTGACAAGACGAGGGCTTTTACCCAGTGTCAATATTACAGCCGACTTCTTGGTCGAGAAATTAAAAACGTAAAAGTTATCTATCTTTTATGATTAGAAATAAAAAACGCCTGATTATTCAGGCGTTTTTATAAAGAACTTAATTAAGCTTGATTTGTAAAGTAATCTTCACTAAAGCCCATAATTAAGTCAGAACCAGCTTTGATTTTAGCAATACGTGCATCAATATCCGGCAAGATACGTTCAACAAAGTACTGAGCCAAAGCAAGTTTGTTTTGGTAGAAATCACCAGACTTATCTTTAGCAGCGGCAGCAATTTTTGCAAACATGTATGAGAAGCTGAGTAAACCAACCGCATGTAAATAATCAACCGCAGCTGAGTTCGGGAACTCTACATTTTCAGCAGCTTGCTCAATAATAAACTGAGTGATTGCTTCAATTTCAGTTGCAGCATCTAAAGTTGCATCTTTAATGAAGTTCAAGTCAGTGTCTAGGTCATTTGCAAAGTCACGGATTTCAGTGATGTATTCAGCAATGAATGCACCGCCACATTTAATGGTTTTACGACCAATTAAATCTTGAGATTGAACGCCGTTGGTTCCTTCGTAGATTTGAGCAATACGAAGGTCACGAATACATTGTTCCATACCCCATTCGCGGATGTAACCGTGACCACCAAATACCATTTGAGCATCTAAAGTTGCTTGGAAGGCTGTATCTGTGAGGTAAGCTTTTGCAATTGGAGTTAAAAGCGCAACACGGTCATTGGCTTTTTTCACTGCTGCTGCATCAGTTGAGAATTTAGTAATATCTAGTTGTTGACCTACATAGACTGCAAATGCACGAGATGCTTCATTATTGACACGTACATTTAACAACATACGACGTACATCACCATGCACTAAAATGCTGTCAGCAGGTTTATTTGGTGATTGAACACCAGCTGCACTGCGGCCTTGTAAACGGTCAGTCGCGTATTGAGCAGCATTTTGATAAGCAAATTCAGATGCACCTAAACCTTGAATACCCATTGATAAACGTTCGTAGTTCATCATCACGAACATTGCAGCAAGGCCTTCGTTTTCTTTACCAACGAGGTAACCTTTAGCTCCATCAAAGTTCATCACACAAGTTGCAGATGCTTTGATACCCATCTTATGTTCAATAGAACCTGGGCCAACATGGTTACGGTCGCCTAAAGAACCATCTTCATTTACAAGGTATTTCGGTACGATAAATAACGAGATACCACGTGAACCAGCAGGGGCATCTGGAGTTTTAGCAAGTACCAAATGAATGATGTTTTCTGCTAAATCGTTGTCACCGCCAGTAATGAAAATTTTAGTACCGGTAATGTTATATGTACCGTCTTCATTACGTTCTGCTTTAGTTTTGATAATACCTAAGTCAGTACCTGCATGTGGCTCGGTTAAGCACATGGTACCTGACCATTCACCTGAATAAATCTTAGGTAAATAAGTTTCTTTTTGTTCTTGAGATGCATAGCTGCTTAAAGCCATACCAGCACCTACTGAAAGTAGCGGGTAAAGCATGAAAGATGGGTTAGTCGCAAATAACATTTCATCAGAAAGAACGGTGAGCATTTTTGGCATGCCTTGACCGCCCCATTCTTCATCGGCACCTAATCCAATCCAACCACCTTCTGCATATTGACGAAATGCATCTTTAAAACCAGCTGGTGTGAATACTTCGCCGTTTTCATAGCGAGCACCTTCTTCGTCACCGGTACGGTTTAATGGATGAGTCACGTTCTGAGCAAATTTAGCCATTTCTTCTAAAATTGCTTCAGCTGTTGCAGCATCTACATGAGCGAGTTTCTCATTAGACTGCCAAAATTGTTCTGCTTTAAATACATCATTTAAGATGAATTTCATATCAGCTAAAGGAGCATTGTAAATTGGCATAATCGTTCACCTTTTTTGTGCACATTGGCCTGTGCTAGATATCCTGTAAAACGAAATGGATATGGAATTTAAAGTGTAAATTTATCATTGATTTTATAAAAAAAGGACCGTCAAAACTGAGCAGTCCTTTTTTGTTTTTTAACATTGCATATCGCAACTAACTATGGTTAGAAAGCGAAATGTTCAGCGTCTAATGACATTAATGGATCTAGTCCACCAGCGATCACATCTACGTGAGAACGTACACGTGGCAAGATTTTCTTGAAGTAGAAACGAGCAGTAGTTACTTTCGCATTGTAGAAGTCAACATCGGTTGTACCTTCTGCCAATTTCTCTTGTGCTACAAGCGCCATACGAGCCCATAGGTAAGCTAAAGTGATATAACCTGCGAAGTATAGGTAATCTACAGCAGCAGCACCGACTTCATCTGGGTTTTGCATCGCACGCATACCGATTTGCATAGTAAGATCGCCCCATTCTTTGTTAAGCGCCGCAAGCGGTTCAACAAATTCTTTCATAGCAGCGTTGTCTTTGTTTGCTTCTACGAATTTATGGATGATCTTAGTGAAGTCACGTAGCATTGCACCTTGAGTTTGCAATACTTTACGACCTAACAAATCAAGTGCTTGGATTTCAGTTGTACCTTCATACAAGCAAGCAATACGTGTATCACGTACGATTTGCTCCATGCCATGCTCAGAAATAAAACCATGACCACCGAAGACTTGTACACCGTGCTTAGCAGATTCAGAACCTGTTTCAGTTAAGAATGCTTTTGCAATTGGAGTCAATAAAGACAAGATGTTGTCAGCAAACTTACGCTCTTCTTCAGTTTCGCCTTTTTCAACGATATCTGCGTATTGAGCAAGTAAGTAAACAAGGGCACGACCGCCTTCAGCAAACGCTTTTTGAGTTAAAAGCATGTTACGAACAGCAGGGTGAACGATAATAGGATCTGCTTCTTTTTCTGGAGCTTTAGGACCAGAAAGTGAACGCATTGCTAAACGTTCTTTCGCGTAAGTCAACGCACCTTGGAAAGATGACTCAGACGCTGCTAAACCTTGAACAGCAGTACCAATACGTGCTGTGTTCATGAAGGTGAACATACAGTTCAAACCACGGTTTTCAGGTCCAATCAAGTAACCTTTAGCTTGGTCAAAGTTAATGACACAAGTTGCGTTACCATGAATACCCATTTTGTGTTCGATAGAACCACAACGTACCGCATTACGTTCGCCAATAGATCCATCTGCATTTACATTGAATTTAGGAACGATGAATAATGAGATACCTTTAGTACCTTTGGGTGCACCAGGTAGGCGAGCAAGAACGATATGGATGATATTCTCAGCCATGTCATGTTCACCAGCAGAGATAAAGATTTTCTCGCCAGAGATTGCATAGCTACCATCTGCGTTTGGTTCTGCTTTAGTACGGATAATACCTAAATCTGAACCTGCATGAGACTCAGTTAAGCACATCGTACCTGTCCAAACACCTGAAACAAGGTTTGGTAAATAAGTATTTTTTTGTTCATCAGAACCGTGATGTTCTAATGTACGTACAGCTCCGTGAGACAAGCCTGGGTACATGCCCCATGCCCAGTTAGAGCTACCTACCATTTCAGAAATTGCGATACCTAAAGAGTTAGGTAAGGCCTGACCACCGTATTGTTCTTCTGCTGATAAAGACGGAAAGCCAAGTTCAATATATTTTTGATAAGCTTCTTTAAAGCCTGTTGGAGTAGTGACTACGCCATCATTCCAAGTACAACCTTCGCGGTCGCCAACTTGGTTTAAAGGAGAAAGTTCATTTTCACAGAAATCCGCCGCAGCTTCTAAATATTGATCAACCAATTCACGGCTTACGTTACCTTGGAAATCAGGTAATTTTGCATAGTGTTCTTCAGCATTTAATAATTCATGCAAAACGAATTGCATATCACGTAAGGGCGCTTTGTATTGTGGCATATCGGGTTCCTCAATACTGGTGAAACCAGAGTTATAATCTTAATCTATGATAATGTGCCATGAGGCACCTTGGACTATTACATCGTGCAACAACTTGCATAACTGTACAAGCACCTCAGGACCTTTACTTTGTGACTGCAAAGTCAAGAAAAAAATGCTGAAACTATGTAAGTGCTTTGAGTGTAAATACTTTTGGTTATGTTTATATGATACAAATAGTCAAAATCGTAAACACTTATGTATAAACAAAAGGCGCCTATAGGCGCCTTTTGTTTTATGATTTTTAGAATTATTTTGCTGGGGCTGGTACTGGAGCAGGAGCGTTAACTGGTGGTTGAGGGCGCTTTGGTTCAAAACGAAGGTTACAAGTACCTTCAAGTGTCTTATCTCCAACTTGAACATTTACTGTTTGTCCATTCGCTTTACCATCACATGCTTTTTGGATTTGTTCAAAGCGAGCTTGACGTTCTGCGCGGTGCTGTTCCCATGCAGCTTTTTGTTCTGGAGTGAACTCACGGTGCTTCATACGGTGGTGACCCTCACGTGGGCCATCTTGCATCATTCCATGCTCTGGTTTAGGTGGTTGAGTTGTCGATTGACACGCAGCCAAACTTCCCATTGTTACAATTGCCGCACTGAATAATGCAATTTTTGCCGTCATTTTCATATTTAAAGCCCTTTAATGTTGTGTTTTCTGATGGCTTAAAGATTAGATAATAAAGATGTAGAAACAATGGAGAGTTTTTCTTTTCGTTGTTGGTTACAATGCAAAATATAGCGTAAAAATGAGAGAGTGCTTTTGAACGTTCTACGTGTTCCCATTGCATTACGGTTATTTTTGACAGTCTTGCTCACCACATTGCTTATTGCGACTGCAAGCTTGAGCGTTTTGCACTGGACCATGCAAAAGAACTTTGCCAAATATGTGGCTGACGTTGAAATGCAGAAACTAGACCGCCTCATTACCAATCTTGGCGATGTCTATACGGTGTACCATGATTGGGGGAATGCGATTCAGGCACAGATTTTACAAATCGAAGGAACCGCGGCTCCCGATGACTACGATCGTCTTTCGCAGTGGTGGCTCCGTCGCCAATATGACATTGCCATACAGCAGCATTCTTTCGATGAACATGCCCTTATTAATATTTCACCGCAAGTTGCACCGACAAATAAAAATACTATTTTTAGTGATGAAGAGTTAAGAGCACTCGAGCAAAATTTACCTTCACAGTATCAACCTTTTGAAGGATTACGTTTCCCTTTAAGTGCAAACCAGTTTCGTCCAAGTGATGATAAAAATAAATCAAAGAAGGGAAGCTTAAAAGATATTGAAACCCAAAATGGGAAGAAACGTTTTATCGCTTTACCAGACCGTTTAGGATTGAGTTCGCGTCTATCTCTATATGATGCACAGCACCAGTTTGTGGTAGGTGAACCGCCTTCTTCAGATCAAATGTCATTTCGCCCGATTATTTTAAACAATAAAGTCGTGGGATATTTAGGTTTAAAGCCTGTTTTAGATAAAGAAGATGCTTTGAGTATTAATTTTTTTAGTAATCAAAAGCGTTATTTACTCTTAATCTATGCTTTAACCTTACTATCAAGTTTAGTTGCAGCACTGTTAATGGCGACTTATTTTAAAAAGCCAATTCAGCGTTTATTAAATGCAACCAATGAATTAACCAAAGGAAATTATCAACACCAAGTGGTCATTAAGCGAAATGATGAGCTAGGTGATTTATCAACCCAGTTGAACCATTTGGCAGAGATTTTACATCAGCATGAAGAGTCACGACGTCAATGGGTGGCAGATACTTCTCATGAATTAAAAACGCCTTTGGCTGTATTGCAAGCACAAATTGAAGCGATGCAAGACGGGATTCGAAAAGCAACTCCTGAACATTTAGATGCAATGATGCGTCAGGTTTCAAGCTTGAAAAAATTGACCCAAGACCTTGCAGACTTGGCGCAGGCAGATGCTCAGCAGCTTAAGTGTTATTTGAGCTCTGTAAATCCATGGGAAGTGGTACTACAAGAAGTTGAAAACTTTAAACCCAAACTTGAGCAGGCTGGTCTCGAAATTCAAGTTGAAGGAACAAGTTCTCCGCTATTATTAGACCGTGACCGTTTTAAACAGATTATTGTTAATTTAATTAGTAATAGTATTCGTTACACAGAAACAGGTGGCAAAATTCATATTCATACAAGTCAGAATCCTCAAGAGTGGACTTTGTATGTCGATGATAGTCCTTATGGTTTAAGTGATGAGCAGTTATCCCGTTTAGGTGAACGTTTCTATCGCGTAGATGATTCGCGTACGCGTAGTACAGGTGGAACAGGGCTGGGCTTAGCTTTGTCTTGTAAGATTGCGCAGGCGCTTGGTGGTACACTCAGTTTTGAACATTCACCATTAGGTGGTTTACGTTGTGTACTTACTTTTAAAAAGCAGAGTTAAATATAAAAGGAAAAATATCTCATGAAACATGTGATGTTGGTTGAAGATGAAGTCGAATTGGCGCATTTGGTGCGTGATTATCTTGAAGCTGCCGGTTTTGAAGTAAGTATGTTTCATGATGGTCAAGATGCCTATGCGAGTTTCCAGCAACGTAAACCAAATTTGATGATTCTGGACTTAATGGTTCCACGAATGGATGGTTTAACGATTTGCCGTAAAGTTCGTGAACAGTCAGATTTACCGATTATTATGGTCACTGCCCGTACCGAAGAAATTGACCGAGTATTAGGTCTTAACATGGGCGCTGATGATTACGTATGTAAACCATTTAGTCCAAAAGAGTTAGTTGCTCGTGTACAAGCTGTGCTACGCCGTTTAGAGCGTAAAGCAGAGCCTGAGCAAAATGATTCTTTCCGAATTGATAAAGCACAACAAAGAATTTGGTATCAACAAAAATCGTTGAGCTTAACGCCAACCGAATTTCGCTTACTTGAGCTATTTTTAGAGCATGTGGGGCAAGTTTATTCACGTGCACAATTATTGGATCATATTAATCCAGACAGCTTTGATGTTGCCGATCGTGTGATTGACAGCCATATCAAAAACTTGCGCCGAAAAATTAGTGAAGCAGCAGAAACTGGTAACCGTCATGAGTGGATTCAAGCAGTTTATGGTGTAGGTTATCGCTTCGAATATCCTGAGGAGTAAGTCTTCATAAAAGTTATTCTGTGGATAACCACAATGTTATCCACAGAAAATGTGGATAGTTTTAAAGATTTTATGGATAAATTATAATCTTGGTATGATTGGGTACTAATTGCCAAATTTCATCTATATCTACATTTCTAACCGCGATACATCCTAACTTTCAATCCTTATGGGGCATATAAGTCGAGCTAAAAGGCATCGAGAGTAATGATTTCGGAACAGATCCATGAATCATGATATCTCCTCCTGTTGGTTGATTATGTTGCTTGGCATAAGCAATATCTTTCGCATCGGGATAGGAAATATGCAAAGATTTATAGTAAGCACTTTGTGAGTTTCGCTAATCTATAGAATAAATCCCTTCAGGTGTTCTACCATCATTTTCAAAATGTTTATGTCCTTTGGGATTAAAGCCGAGACGAATCGGATATTGCCGAATCACGTCCTGATTACTCTTGAGCAGAAGTAGGCGTTGGTTTTTAAACACTTCAATTGAGGTAACAGGCTTGGTCTTGATTATTTCTTGGATCTCTTCATTTGAGAGGGCTTGATGGCTTGACGTAAAAGTCGGTAAATATTTTTCATAATTATAAAAAGCGATTCCCAGTGGAACTATAAGAAATGTACAAATAATGAGGGGTTTAATTTTCATATATTATTCTTTGATGTGTAAGAAACTCTCTTAAGCTAAGTGGCTTAAGAGAGTTTAGTTTTTTAATATTAAGATGAACAGCTCACTGCTACATCTGGAACATCACTTGGTAACGGACCTAAATCTTGTGGTTGTTCGAGTTCTGGTTGTCTTGTGTATGGCTGATTAAGTAGCTTAAACAAACGATCTACTTCACTAAAATCATCTCGTTCAGCTGCTTCAATAGCACGCTGCGCCATGTGATTACGCAAAATATAAACTGGATTTGCTTTTTGCATATTCGCATCCAGCTCATTAATATCTTGAAGTTCACGAATATTTTGATATTGGCTAAGAAACTCATCAAACTGTCGAATATCAAGACAATCATCTCGTAAAGCTTTATATTCTTTATTTTGAAGACGAATAAAACTTTGAGTGTAATCGAGTTGTTCAGTTTGTAAGATTCTTAAAAACGCAAAACTACAATCAAGGCTGTCTTTGTGGAAATGGGGAAGTCCCATTTTTTGACATAAACCTTGTCCATAGTGTTCTAAAAAGATTGGTTCAAATTGTTCTAAGCAACGTGCTAACTCTTCTTTGAACTTATCTTTTTGTTCAGGTTCAGCAAGTGGAATCAAGTTATTTAACCACGTCCATAAATTCCAATGGCCTATGCTTGGCTGATTTTGATAAGTATAACGGCCTTGATAATCTGAGTGGTTGTTGATCCAGTTGGGGCGGAATCGCTCCATAAAACCATATGGCCCAAAATCGAGTGTTGAACCAGTAATATTTAAGTTGTCGGTATTCATTACGCCATGAGCAAAGCCAACCAATTGCCATTTCGCAATCATAATTGCAGTACGTTCAACTACCTTTTTGGCAAAGGATAAAATTGGATTTTCAGTTTCTAAGCATTCTGGATAATGCCATTCAATACATTTTTGAGTGAATTCTGGTAGCAATTCAGGCGCATATTGATTAATCCATTCGAAGTGTCCTAAACGAATATGACATTCAGATGTTCTAAGTAGCATTGCGCCTAACTCTAGTTTTTCACGCTGTACACCTTGAGCCGAGGTTGTAAAACCGACTGCATGACTAGATGCGACGCCTAAAGCATTTAGAGCATGTCCTGCTAAATATTCACGGACCACAGAACGTAATACTGCTCGTCCATCTCCCATTCTTGAATAAGGCGTAGGACCTGCACCTTTGAGATGAAGGTCGATGGTTTGGCCCTTTGTATTCAGTATTTGTGCGATTAGTAAACCACGTCCATCGCCGAGTTGTCCTGCCCATTGTCCGAATTGGTGGCCAGCATAGACCATCGCAAGAGACGGAAATTCAGGGAATGTGCGCTGTCCACTACAGATCTCAACCCATGCATTTTTATCGTCTTCTGACCATTGCAGCTCATTAGCCAAAGCACTGTTAAAATGTCCTGCTTTTGCACCCCGTAAAGGTGATGGTTGCTGAACATGGAATAATTTAGACGGAAGTGAAGGGTAGAGCGGATTAAACTGCATAGGCTTAGCAAAATAGAGAGAGCGGATTTCACTATAACACAGTTAAAAAGCAGGCATAAAAATAGCTCCCGAAAGAGCTATTTTAGATCAGAATTTATTTTAGTCTGACACCACATTGGTATTCTTTTTAACACTACGCATAAGTGTTTCTAAGCATTCGCGGTGATGACTTAAACGGTGTTCAAGCAATTGGAAATCAACTTTAAGCTTATGATCCATTCTATGAATCTTTTCAGCCATTGCTGCTTTTTTAGCTTGTAACTCTTGTTCTTTAAGTTTTGCCCAATCATTTAATGTATGTGTAAATGCTTCGTACTCTTGTGCAATACGTTGCTTCATTTGAGTAATGTCTGCATTTACATCATGACCATAAATAGCGAGGTCTTGTTCAGCGTATTTAAATTTCATCGCCAGTTCTGCTTTTTTAATATTAAAGCTTGGAATACGACGTAAATTTTTAGCTAAACCAATTTTAGAACATGACCAGATCAACCATTTTGTTGGGTCATATTGCCACCATTTCACACCATTACGATAGTCGTATTGGAAGATATGGTGATAGTTGTGGTAACCCTCGCCCCAAGTGGCAATAGCTAACCAGAAATTATCACGTGCTGAGTTTTCGTCTGTATAAGGACGTTTACCAAACATATGGCAAAGCGAGTTAATAAAGAATGTAACTTGATGGCTAATGATTAAACGTAAGAGACCACCTAGAAGGACTACACCCCATAGGTCGCCAGTTGCCCAACCGATTAAACCTAAAATACCAACATGAACTGCAACTACAAGTAGCGCGTAATATTTATGCTGGAACATGACCAATTTATCATTGAGTAGGTCTGGTGCATTTTTAAAGTCTGGCTCAGATGGTGAATGATCGCGGATCATCCAACCCATATGGGCATACCAAAAACCACGCTCAATTGAATACGGATCTTCATCAACATCATCAACATGTCGATGGTGAGTACGGTGACCAGATGCCCAGAACAAAATACTATTTTGTACGGCAAATGTTCCACCGATCATTAAAAGAATTTTAAGCGGTAACGACGCTTCATAAGCTCGGTGAGCCCAAAGGCGATGGTAACCAGCAGTAATCCCCATACTACTTAGAGCTAAAAGAAAAAATAAGCTTACCCATGCGCTTACACTAAAATCATAAAAATACGCATAAATCGGGATTATGATTGCGGCAAGAATTGGTAAACCAATTAAGGTAATGCTAGCGGTCCAGTTAATTGGGGCTTTGAGTGGGGCGGAAGTCATATCCGGCAGCGCTCCTAGAATCCTTGTGAAACAAGGTACAAAGACAAAACGACATAGCAAAACCAATCATCAAGATATATTGCTATTCTATCCTTCATATTAGCACGTGCTTAGTGAGAATCACTAGCATTATTGTACAGATGTATTGAAAGAACCGTAACAGAATTAAACTATGTCAAAGAGTTTTTCAAGCAGGAGAAGTTGTTTAATGAACGTACAACGATTGAAAAAAAAGAACAGCATTGATATTTCAAGAAAATTATCATTGAAGTGTGTCTTAGTCACAGTCAGTCTTGTATTAGCCGCATGTCAAAGTGCACCCGAACAAACTACGAAAAAAGTTCAAACAAAAAGAACAGTACACCAGACTCAAGCACCTGTTGTAAAAAAGAGAGTGAGTCCAGATGGCATTCAAGATATTGATTGGCAGATCACTCAGATCAGTGGTCATAAGGCAAAATTCTTTAACCAATGGCCCACTCTTTCACTGAACTCAGCAGTCAAAACAGTATCGGGACATACTGGCTGTAATGCTGTTTTTGGCCGTTATACATTTAATTTCAGTCAGCAAAAACTTGATATGCAAGTAAATGCAGGCCATTCAAGCTGTGATGGTGCTTTGGCTCAAGAAGCAGAGCTGGTAGATGCTTTGCAACGTATTCAACGCTTCCAACTCGTAGGTAATACGCTATATCTACTTGACCAGAGTGGTCAGCGCCTCATTCAGGCACAAAAGAAATAAAAGGTGGTTTTTACCACCTTTTTTATATTTATAGGGCTTCTAACATCGTGGTTGGAATATCTGTAATTAAGCCCTGAATCTCTAAATCACGCAGTCTTTTTGCTCTTTCTACATCATTGACTGTCCACACACTAATGTTCAAACCAGCTTGATGTGATAGTTGGATCATTTCATCTGTCGCCAGCTGATCGTGCCAACCAATATGACCGCACCCATATTGATGCGCGAGTTCAATTGCTGTTGCCCCAATAGGAAGTTCAACTAACAATCCACGTTTAAATTGAGAGTTGATATCGCGTAAGGCTGTTAAAATTTGAAGATCAAAACTTGTGATGGTGACGACTTTCTCAAAACCATGTAATTCCGTCTCGAGTTTTTGAACGAGCTTTTCGGCCAATGCCATATCTCTTACAGCTTTAACTTCAACTTCAATATGATCGAAATTATCAAGTAAGTTTAAAACACCTGTAAGGGTCGGTGTTGGTTCAGAAGTTGGCCAATTGGGCCAGCCTTGCCGATGATCGAATGACAACGCTTGAGCCAAAGTCGATTGCTCTACAATTTGATCGACTCCAGCTGTACGCAAAAAATTGTCATCATGAATAACAACTAACTCTTGGTCTTGAAGCTGACGAATATCGAATTCGACACCACGAATACCTAAATTTTTTATGTGCTGAAACCCACCAAGTGTATTTTCAGGAGCTTCTCGGCGTGCACCACGATGACCAATAATGCGCATAATTTTCTTCTATGAAATATTTTGACTATGGTCTCTTTAAAAAGAGCAGAGACCATGTTTAATCTAATCTATTTTTAAATAATCTCATTAATATTTTTTTGCCAAAGTACTTCTTGGCCACCTTCAGCACGCTGTAAAGCGCGTGATGCGACAAATAACCAGTCAGATAGACGGTTTAAAAGTTGGAGTGCTGTAGCTTGAATATTTTGATCACGAGTCTGTACTGACATGAGCGATCGTTCTGCACGGCGGCAAACGGCACGGGCTTGATGAGCATAACTACAAGATAAAGAACCAGACGGTAGGATAAACTCTTTAAGCATCGGTAAGTCTTCATTCATACGGTCAATTTCTTTTTCAAGAAATTCAATACAAACCGGCTGGAGTAGATTGTAATTTGGAATACAAACCTCTCCACCTAAATCAAAAAGCCAATGTTGAATCAGACTTAAGCTTTTATCCCAATCAGCCTTATCATTTACTTGGCTATCTGTGATTTGAGCACGAAGTACCCCAATAATGGCGTTGAGTTCATCAACATCACCAAGTGCTGTAATTCGTAAATCATCCTTGGCAACACGAGAACCATCGCCTAAACCTGTTGTACCTGAGTCGCCTGTGCGTGTATAGATTTTGCTTAAACGGTGTCCCATGATGGATATCCTGAACATAAAAAAGGGATAATGTCGGTCAGAACATTACCCCGAAACTGGAGTTAAGAAAATATTTTTATAGTTGGCGTGAGAAATTAATAACGGAAAGTGACCCCAACAGAAGCTTGACGGCCTGTATTAACATACCAGTCATTTGAAGGATAAGTATTTAATACTTCACGATACTGAACATCACCTACGTTTTGAATATTGGTAAATACTTTCACGTTAGGAATAATATTCCAGTAAGCATTTAAGTCCACAGTCGCGTAACCAGGCACTCGCATAGAATTGGCTGAGTCTGCATAAGATTTCGCTCGAGCAATTAATGAAGCACTAATTCCATATACTGCATTTTCTAAACCTGTGCTTATAGTGAGAGTCTGGCGAGGACGGTAGGCAATTTCTGTATTATCTTTTTCATTTTCTGTTTTTACGTAAGCATATTCAGTGGACAAGAAAAGATCATCCTGACGCCACTTAATTCCAGCTTCACCACCTGTAAAGTTTGCTTTAGCTATATTTGTATTAGTACCAGCATTGTAGGCGATAAGATCTTTAATTTTTGTATGATAAACAGAAAAATTAGTACTCACATTTGATGTAAGATCGTAGTTCATACCCATTTCATAAGAAGTACTTTCTTCTGGGGCTAAGTTCTCATTGCCTCCCCATTGAGAATATAGTTCATTTAAGGTCGGAGCTCTGAAAGCACTGCCGATATTTGCATATACACTAGCATTAGGTAAGAAATGATAGCGTATAGCACCTTGTCCAACAGTATGAGTACCAAAGCGTTGGTTGTCTTCTAAACGAACACCGATTTGGGTGTCAAAAAGATCATTTTTGAGTTGATGCTGTAAATAATACCCTGTGCTATTTACACTTTTATCTGAGTTAAGAATGGTATTACTTTTATAATTTGCATCGTTATAGGTAGCACCAACTAAAATATTTTGGTTTGGAGTGAATTTCCATTTCAGGTTTAAATCACTCTCATTATTTTCAGTATTGTAATATGAGCCATAAGCAGGAACATTTTGTTTATCCTGAACATTTGCATAGTGTGCATTAATGATGAGATCAGGTAAAATATTATAAGCAACTTTAGTGTTAATAACTCGATTTTCGAACTGACGTTGTGCTGTATTGGTTATGTAGTCATTACTAAAAACGTTAGTGCCTTTATTTTCACTAATTGAAGCAGAAGCATCTATTAAGTTTTCTTGGAAGAAACCTATTTTAGCGTGATAGCCTTTTTGATCATAACCGGCTTTTTCATTTTCTGGCTGGCTTTCAAAAATACGTGTTCCATCACTTTCTAAGCGTTGCCCACCTACTTGTGCATAGAACCCTTGGTCAGTCACGAGATTGGCATTAACAATAGTCTTATAAGTATTATTTTCACCATAAATACCAGTTAGCTCAGCTCCTGTTTTCTCTGGTTTTTTAGAAATTAACTGGACGACACCACCAATCGCATCACTACCATATTGAACAGATGCCGGCCCTTTTAAAATTTCGATTTGTTGAACATCTGTTGTATCTAAAAATGCCGGATATAATGGACCAAGCTCATTTTGACTATTTAAACGAGCGCCATCTTTAAGAACTAATGTATGAACTGATTTAGTGCCGCGAAGTGAAATTTCAGAAATCTGACCTAGACCACCGCTTTGTTTTATATAAACAGAAGGATCGCGTTGAATAATATCTGAAACGTTTAGTAATGGATTCTGTTCAATTGTTTTTTCATCAATTACTGAAATACGCGCCGGAACCTCACTAGCTTTTTCAGCACTTTTTGAAGCAGTCACTACAATTGGATCAAGCTGAGTTACATTCGTTGTATCTTCAGCAAAAATAACAGGTGAAAACCCCATCGCAATAGCGATAGCCCCTACCAGACGAGTAGGTTGAAAAGACTTAGACATAACATGCTCCATACATTCACCCCACGTGAATGATCGGGTAGATAGATGAAACAAGTAGGTCTCCGGACTTCAGCGCCATATTTAATTTATGGACATATTCACCTTCCCACATCACTGCAGTGGTGTAAGTCGAGAACGACTTAAAAAATATGCTTTACATTGTTACCGTTGCGGGGGCAGTGCCGGACTTTCACCAGCTTCCCTAAAGCATGAATTGCTTACACTTGCTTCCAATTTTACGCAGTATAAAGTGGCGATTTACTTCATACAATGTCATTTGGAGCAATTCCCTGAGAACTTTTACGCAAGGGACAAAAATTGCATTACAATGGCGCTTATTTTAAGAAATGGTTGTAGTTTAGGCAGATCATGAGCCCATCAAACCAAAAACGTACACGAGCAAAAATCTGTGGAATTACTCGCATTCAAGATGTTCAGGCAGTTGTTGCTGCTGGAGCAGATGCGATTGGTTTTGTTTTTTTCCCGCCAAGTCCAAGACATGTAACGGTTGAACAGGCCCAAGAATTAGCAAAAGTAATTCCACCTTATGTACAAATGGTAGGTTTGTTTGTAAATACGAGTGCTGCTGAAATTCAGGATGTACTTGATTGTGTTCCCCTAGATGTATTACAACTACATGGCGATGAAACTCCAGAACAATGTCAGGAAATTGCTCGCCATTGTAAACGTCGCTGGTATAAAGCGATTCAGGTTAAACCTGATCTGGATGTAGTTGCTGAAATTCAAAAATATCAGGCAGCTGGTGCCAGTGCTGTATTGCTCGATGCGTGGCATCCTGAGCTCAAAGGGGGCACAGGACATCAGTTTGACTGGTCTAAATTCCCAAAACTTGATATTCCCTTAATCTTGGCAGGTGGTTTAACCCCTGACAATGTCATTGACGCTATTCATACTACCGGTGCTTTTGCAGTAGATGTGAGCGGAGGCGTAGAGTCCGCAAAAGGTATAAAAGACCAACAACTCATTGAACGATTTATGCAAGGAGTCCAACGTGGATCAGCAAAACAATGTGATTGACTATACACAGTACCCAGATGCTGCAGGGCATTTCGGTATCCATGGCGGACGTTTTGTGTCAGAAACTTTAATGGCGGCATTAGAAGATTTAGAAAATCTCTATTCCCGCATGAAAAATGATGAACAGTTTTTGGCAGAATTCGACCGTGACCTCGCCTACTATGTAGGTCGTCCTAGTCCACTTTATTATGCTGAGCGATGGTCAAAAGAGTTAGGTGGTGCGCAAATTTACCTTAAACGTGAAGACTTGAACCATACAGGCTCACACAAGGTAAACAATACGATTGGTCAGGCGTTATTGGCAAAGCTTTCTGGTAAAAAACGTATTATTGCCGAAACTGGTGCTGGGCAGCATGGTGTAGCAACAGCAACAATTGCAGCACGTTTAGGTCTTGAATGTGTTGTTTATATGGGTGCTGAAGACGTTAAGCGTCAAGCGATGAACGTTTATCGTATGCGTTTGTTGGGTGCTACAGTTGTTCCTGTACAAAGCGGCTCTAAAACGCTGAAAGACGCCATGAACGAAGCGATGCGTGACTGGGTAACCAACGTTGATACGACGTACTATGTGATTGGTACAGTTGCAGGTCCGCATCCATATCCTCAACTCGTTCGTGACTTCCAGTCGATTATTGGTCGTGAAGCACGTAAACAGATTTTGGAACAAGCAGGTCGCTTACCAGATGCATTAGTTGCCTGTGTAGGTGGTGGTTCAAATGCAATGGGCTTGTTCTATCCATTCTTAAACGATGCCAACGTGAAAATGTATGGTGTTGAAGCAGCTGGTTTTGGTATTGAAACTGGTAAACACTCTGCGCCATTAAATGCGGGTCATGTGGGTGTATTGCACGGTAACCGTACTTACTTGATGAGTGATGAACAAGGCCAGATTATTGAGACACATAGTATCTCGGCGGGCCTTGATTATCCGGGTGTCGGTCCTGAACATAGCTTCTTGAAAGATATGAAGCGCGTAGAATACGTGCCGATTAATGATACAGAAGCTTTGCAAGGTTTTCGTGATTTAACCAAAATCGAAGGGATTATTCCTGCACTTGAAAGCTCTCATGCGATGGCCTATGTGTCTAAGCTTGCACCGACGATGTCTAAAGATCAGATTATTATTGCGACTGTTTCAGGTCGTGGTGACAAAGATTTAATGACAGTTGCACGCATTGATGGCGTAGAAATGGTTGAAATGTAAGAGGAAAAAATGCCAAGTTTGTTTATGGTAATGTTAGGCGGGCGTCATGCACGCGCTAATACCGAAGTTCATGATGTTGTCATGGCTGTAGGAGATACTTTGGAAGAAGTTTATCCTCAACTTAAACAGGCTTGGTTTGGTGAGGCTCAAGGATTGCATATTGATGCTTGGGCCAAGCTCTCTGGCGTTAGCTCTCAAGGACAAAATTATCAAATTCACTTTACAGACGCTGCTCCACAACCAGATGATTTAAAATTATATTTAATTAATCTAGGTGGATATAATGCAAGTGAATTCGGTGAACTTCACCGTTATGAGTTTGTGGTTGCGCCCAATGCGGTAGTTGCCAAACAATTAGGTAAACAATTTATAGATCGGCAGTGGCAAAAAGCACATACAGATCGAGTTATTGATATTGATGACTGCTTAGCGATAGATTGTGTAGCAGGGCGCTATATTCATTTAATAAAAGGCGGTTTTGCTGAAACAATTTGGGAAAATACGTATTTGACCGTGGTATAGGTCATTTGAAATCTAATATTCATATGGAAGTGGGTAAATGGATTTAATTCAAGAAAATGGACAGCCTCGCTACGGGCGTTTTGAATCTGTACCGTCAACCATTCACGTACAACATTATATTTATAAAACCCCTTACGGTAAGGTCCTTAAAGGCTGGCGTAAGCAATTAAAATATAAAAAATTTAAATTCTGCGGCATTCAACATAAACACTATAGTATTGGTCTGGCTATTGCAGATATCGGCTGGGTCGGGCATGGCTTTTTCTATATTTATGACCATGAAACAGGGCAGGTTATTGAGTGGAATGCCATTCAGCCTTTGGGGCATAAAACCTACCTTGATGAACAGCCCTTATTTAATCAAAGTTATTTTTCTAAATCTCCTTATCAGTTTGATATCCAGCATGCCAATGGTGTGCGATATATCCGAGTGACCAAATATGGTGAGATTCAACTCAGCGCTCGTATTTTTTGTGCTGGAACCGATATATTAAGTTTGTGTACACCAACTGGCATCAATGGTTGGACTTATACCCAAAAGCAGACCACATTGGCTGTAGAGGGAATGTTTATTAATAAGCAAAACCAAGTCGTACAATTTGATGAAAAGACATTTGCATCCTTAGATGATACCTGCGGTTTTTTGCGACGTGAAACAGCTTGGTTCTGGCTTTCATGTAATTTTTGGGATGAGCAAGGGCGACGTATCGGTTTAAATTTAGCTTCTGGTGTGAATGAAAGCTTTGGTAATGAAAATTGCTTATGGATTAACGGAGTTTTATTTCCACTGACTGATGTTTTATTTGAAAAAGTAAATGATGAACTTTGGCAAATTAGCTCTCTAGATCAAAAACTTAATCTCCAAGTGCATATTGGTTGGTGCCGATACGAAAATATTAATTTAAGAATGATTGGTAGTCAGTTTAACCAGTGGCAAGCTAAAATTAGCGGAACAATTGAGCATGAGGCAACCGATATAATCAATTGCAATGAGCAATACGGTTTACTAGAACAACATTATGCAAAATGGTAACAAGCAGGTTATAAACCTGCTTGCCAAAATGCTTCACCAGCTGCAATAGGATCATTGGTCTTTTCAAGTGTTTCAATCCAAACAGGATATTGACGAATGACCGGATGCTGACTTGGATGGAAATCTTTTTTAAACCAATCTAAATATTGGCTTTTCATAGCGGTTAATGTGCCATTTTTGCCAAAGAACCATGGTAAGCCTTTAAGGCTCATTAATAGTCTTTCTCTGGAACTAAAGCCATCACATTTCAACATGATATTCGTGCGGTAAAGTGTAAAGCCAAACATCAGTACTGTCGTAAGAACTAATACAAAACGACGAGTCGACTCAGGAACTTCACCTACTTGTTTCATGACATCAAAAGCAACATCGCGGTGCTCCATCTCTTCAATGGCATGCCACGCGAATAGCGCTCGAACATAGGGGTGAGCATTTTCCAAAGTTTTTTTATTGCTATAAAAAGTTTCCGCCATTAACGCTGTTAAATGTTCAGCTGCTGCCGTCATTGCAATATTGTATTGCGGTGAACGTTTGGTGAGTTCAAAACGAAAAATTCTTTTTAGTGTAGCTGTGAACTGGTCAACAGGCATGCCTTGCTCTTTCATGAGCTGATTCATTTTGTCATGAGCAATACCGTGTTGAGCTTCTTGTTTAATAAAGTCCGCAACCCGTTTTTGTAGTTCGGGATCATCAATTTTGTCTCGGAACATGCGGACACATTCAATAAAATAACGCTCTCCATCTGGAAAGGTTAAGCTGAGCGCATCAAACATACGAGTCAAAAAAGGATCATTATTAAACCAAAAGCGAGGTGCTTCGTTTAAATGAAAATCCAGATCTTTACGAACTACTGGCTCAACCTGATAAGAAACATGTGCGTTCATATTTTTATTTCTCGCATCTAACATGTTCATTAGTATGTCGCCAATAGTCGGCTTTGTTTTGACAGTTATTGCCAATTTTTATACAGTTTGCGACAAGATGGCATTAAAAAAAGGATGAGCCATGCAGGATTTTACGATTTCAAATGGTTATTTTTATCTGTGGAATACTTATCTAAAAGAAAAAGGAATCGATTGGCAGGCATTAAACCTTACAGATGTTCAGGCCCGTCAAGTTCAAAATATTTTAGCTTCATCTATTGATGCTCAATCTTCTTTAAACTTTTTTCTTGAACTTTTAGAGCTGACAGAGTCTCGTCTACAAGTTTCTAATTTAGCCCTAGAAATGGCAACTTGTATTACACCTGCCAATTTTGGTGTACTGGGATACATGGCTTCTCGAAGTGGCAGCTTTGCAGAGGTTCTTGAATATGTCATGAAATTTCATCGTCTCGTGATTGACGGTGAGCAAGTCGTACCTATGCAAGTTGAGCAAGATGCTTCTAACATTCGTTTGTATTGGCCGTTAGTTGATGCCAGTAATATCATACTTTGTGAGCTGACTTTAGCTGCTATGGTGCAGCTTGCTAAACAAATTGCTCCTTTTCATGATTTTCTCTTGCAACATGTTGAGTTCGTGCACCGTTCACGTGGTCCATTAGTTCACTATCAGCGTTTCTTTCAATGTAAATTATCATTTGAGCAACCTTACTATGCATTAACTTTTGCAAGTGAGGGATTGAATGTTCGCCCTCGACATGCAGACCCTAGCTTAATGCAACTTTTAGTGAAACAAGCAGAAGAGGCATTGGCTCAGCGGAAAATACATACAGATTTAGCTCAGCAAATACATTGGATTGTTCATGAATATTTCAAACACAAGCAACAAGCCCCGAAAATAGAGGATATTGCCATCGAGTTGAATATTTCAGTACGAAGCTTGCAGCGTCAATTACAGTCATTAAATACTTCATTTAAATTAATTTTAGATACTGAACGCATGAAACGCTGTGAAATATTACTTCACCAGAATGAAAGCCTCACCACAATTGCTGAACAGTTGGGATATTCGGATCAGTCGGCACTTGCACGGGCTCATAAAAATTTGACAGGACAAACTTTACTTACGCGCAAAAGGGAGTTACAACTCGCCAATAAAAATATTGAGAAATAAGCTTTATGTGGTTAATTTTTGGTCAGTCGACGATCTAATAATGGCTCGAAAATAGGAAGCTTTGATCATTGAGAAAAGTTTCAAAATATTGATAAATGTACACCATGGGTTGTATGAATCATACAATCGAATATCGCCATAACGTTAGACCTGTTCAATGGACAAAAAATAGCGTTAAAATGCGATGTTCTTGTATTTCTACAAACAACTCCTCAATTTTAAATAATTCAAGGAAAGCACAACCCTATGTCACGTCTTGCCACCCGTTTTGAAAAGCTTAAGTCCCAACAACGTAAAGCGCTTGTATCTTATGTTATGGCGGGTGATCCACAGCCACAAGTAACGGTTCCGTTACTGCATAAAATGGTTGCGGCAGGAGTAGATGTCATTGAGCTTGGCTTACCATTTTCAGATCCAATGGCTGATGGTCCGGTAATTGCGCTTGCAGCTGAACGTGCGCTTGCAGCAGGGACTAACACGTTGGATGCACTCAACATGGTAAAAGAGTTCCGTGAGCAGGATCAGGAAACACCTGTTGTTTTAATGGGTTATCTGAATCCGGTTGAAGTGATTGGTTACGAGAAGTTTGTTTCTCATGCGAAACAATGTGGTGTAGATGGCTTATTACTTGTGGATTTACCACCAGAAGAGTCAAAAGAGTTTGGTGCTGTGTTGAAACAACATGATATGGACCAAATTTTCTTACTTGCGCCAACCTCTACAGATCAACGCATTCAACATGTGACAAATCAGGCAAGTGGTTTTATTTACTACGTTTCACTTAAGGGTGTAACTGGAGCAGCAACACTTGATACGGCAGAAGCTGCTGCGCGTATTCAAAAAATCAAAAATGCCACTAATATTCCAGTGGGTGTTGGTTTTGGTATTAGTGATGCCGCCTCAGCAAAAGCAATGGGTAACGTTGCTGATGCCGTGATTGTAGGTAGTGCTTTCGTTAAAAATTTTGCAACGTTGGCAGCGGATGACGCTGTTGAACAGACGGTGAGTAAAGTCAAGGAGCTTCGAGCAGCGCTCGATGAGTTAGTATGAATCAAGAAGTGAAACCAGGGAAAGTTCTTAGCCCTTCGACACCATGGACAAAACGTCCGGTTCCAGGTATTGAAGTCGCAGATGAGCAACAAATTCTCAAAGCAACATTTACTGAGCCAACGATTGAATGTCCTGAATGTCATGCACTAGTGACACGTACAGCAATTTCTTTCAATGCATATGTTTGTCCGCAATGTGATGAACACTTACGAATGAAAGCTCGTGACCGCTTGAACTGGTTCTTTGATAATGTTGTAACTGAATTGGGTCAAGAATTTACTGCAAAAGATCCATTAAAGTTTGTTGACTCTAAACCGTATCCAGATCGTATGCGTGAAGCGCAAAGCAAAACTGGTGAAACGGAAGCGTTAATTGCCATGCAAGGTAACTTAAATGGCGTAGATATGATTGCATGTGCTTTTGAGTTCGACTTTATGGGCGGCTCAATGGGTACAGTTGTCGGTGACCGTTTTGTAAAGGCCGCCGAGCTTGCAATTGAAAAACGTCAGCCATTAATCTGTTTCGCAGCTTCTGGCGGCGCGCGTATGCAAGAAGGTATGTTGTCGCTTATGCAAATGGCGCGTACTTCTGCCGCGATTCAAAAATTAAAAGATGCTGGCTTACCATATATCGTTGTGTTAACACATCCTGTGTATGGTGGTGTAACAGCTTCTTTAGCAATGTTGGGTGATATTCATATTGCTGAACCTAAAGCGATGATTGGCTTTGCTGGTAAGCGTGTAATTGAGCAGACTGTACGTGAAACTCTTGAAGAACCGTTCCAACGTGCTGAATATTTGCTTGATCATGGTGTAATCGATCAGATTGTTCATCGTCATGCTTTACGTGATACTGTATCTCGACTTGTATCGAAATTGATGAACTTACCTTGAACCAACAAGCTCCACTTTCAATAGACTCTTTAGATACATGGCTCAATTATTGGAGCCATGTTCACGTTACAGGGATAGATCTTGGTCTGGAACGTGTAATTCCTGTTGCAGAAAAGCTGGGTGTAACTCAGCCTCATGCTAAAGTTTTTACAGTAGCCGGAACGAATGGTAAAGGCTCAACCACAACCACACTGGCTGCGATATTAAACGCACAAGGTTATAAAGTTGGGTTATATCAGTCACCGCATATCTATCGCTTTAATGAGCGAGTTAAATTAGGTGGGGTAGAAGTCGATGATCAAATTCTGATTGATGCTTTTGTTCAAGTCGATCAGGCTCGTCGCGATTGTGATTTAAGCTTATCTTTTTTTGAAGCAACCACTTTGGCTGCTTTTGTTATTTTTAAACAACAACAATGTGATGTATGGGTGCTTGAAGTTGGTCTGGGCGGACGCTTAGATGTTGTCAATGTGATTGATCCCGACATTGCAGTAATTACTAATATTGGCCTAGATCACACAGATTGGCTAGGCGATACCGTCGAAAAAATTGCTTTTGAAAAAGCAGGCATTATTCGTCCATATATTCCGGTTATCTTCGCGGGTGAGCAACCATTGCCGCAAGCAATTCAAGATAAAGCACAAAGTTCACAAGCAGACTTATATACCGTTAATCGTGATTATTTTTATAAGCTCGCAGAAGATGGACAAAACTGGTACTTTGCTTCGGAAGGAACCACTTTAAAACTTCCTTTAGGTACATTAGCGATTGAAAATATTGCAGGAGCGGTTGCGGCCATTTTAAATAGTGGACTTGAGATTTCTCAGTCAGCATTAGAAAAAGGTATCCAATCTGCTCGCTTAGCTGGACGTTTTGAACAGCGTCAAGTGGATGGGAAGACGGTCATTTTTGATGCTGGGCACAATCCACATGGTGTTGAATTTTTGTTAAAGCAATTGCGAAATTTCTTAGAATACAATAAACAGTACACAGAAGTTGTCGCAGTATTTTCAATGCTGGCAGATAAAGATATAAAATCAGTAGTCGATTTATTGAAACCTACTGTTTTACATTGGAAAATTGCTGAATTGAATGTGCCGCGTGCTGCACCGATTCAGCAACTCAATGATGCCTTGCAAGGCCAGACAGTACAACAATATGGCAATATCAAAGAGGCTTTTAAATCAGCGCTTGAGCAAACAAATAACAATCAGCTGATTTTGGCCTGTGGTTCGTTTCATACTTTAGAAGCGATTTGGGAGTATTTGGAAGAATGTCAATGAATAACAAACAACGCTGGATGGGTGGCGTTGTTTTACTAGGAGGTGGTGTTTTATTGGCAGCATTGCTTCTAAAAGGAAATGAGGAAATAAAACAGGTTGAAGCTCAACCATCCGCATCCACATCGCCAAAAACTCAAACTAAACCAAAACAGACAACTGAAGGGCAAATGGTACAACTACAACCGCTTGCGGTTGATGTTGAAACTGAAAAACGTTTGCTAGAAGAACAGCGTCGTGCGCGTGAAAAGGCCGTTGCTGAACAAGAAGCACGTGCAGCTGAGTTCTTAGCAATGCAGCAGCAAGCTGAAGCTGATGCTGCTCGTAAAGCTGCAGCAGAGTACGCTGCTATTAATGCGCGCCGTACAGCGGCTCAAGAAAGTTCAGATAATATTCCACCGGAGTTAGTGGGTGAGGCGAAAGCTAAAAACCAGCAAACCAATACGGTGAATAAAACAACTGATACTTCAAAAATAGATGCAGACAAAAAAGCTGCTGAAGCAAAACGCCAAGCAGAAGCAGACAAGAAAGCGGCTGATGCTAAACGACAGGCAGAAGCAGACAAAAAAGCAACTGAAGCAAAACGTCAAGCGGAAGCAGACAAGAAAGCAGCTGAAGCTAAACGACAGGCAGAAGCTGATAAAAAGGCTGCAGAAGCGAAACGCCAAGCAGAAGCAGACAAGAAAGCTGCAGAAGCGAAACGCCAAGCAGAAGCTGAGAAAAAAGCTGAAGCTGAAAAAGCGCGTGAGCTGCTTGAAAATGGCGATAAAAAGTGGATGGTTCAAGTCGCTTTGGCTGCTAACCAAGCCAATGCAGATGCAGTTGTTTCTAAATTACGAGCTAAAGGCTATAAGGTCACTACAAGCCCAACCAGTAAGGGTATTCGTATTATGGTTGGACCTGCAAAAGACCGTGATACAGCAGATGCTGCGCGTAAGAAAATTACTTCTGATTCAAGTTTAAACATGAAATCAGCGTGGGTGATTGACTGGGTACCGTTAGACCAACGTTAACCAAATTAAAAATTCCACTCAAGATGTCACTAAGATGGATTCGACAGTTGCTGTTGAATCCATCTTACATTTTCAGGTGTAAATAATCGGTCAATGTTCTTCCAAATAATATGATAACCGTAACCCCCTTGTTTCATTTCCTTAACCGCATCATTAATTGCCCAATTTTCAAAAATAATGCGATACATGGCAACGCTGGCCCCTGTACGATCTGAACCATGGTAGCAGTGCAATAAAACGCGCTGATCATTCTGCTTGGCAATTTTGATTTGTTGCATGACTTCTAAGAGATCTTGTCGGTCAATTGCCCAAGTGTTGATAGGAATATGTACAAGATTAAAATTTTCATTTTTAAAAACTAAACTATCTGCGTCTTTGGCTCTTAAATTAATGATCGTTCCAATTTGATGATCCTTTAATTCAGAAATCATTGCTGTATCAGGTTGTTCACTGCGATAAACATCATTACTAATTTGATAAAAGTTATGAGTCTGAGAAACTAAGCTTCCCCAATCTTGTGGTCGATGCTCATGGGCGATACTTTCGTGCTGCATACACCCTTGTAAACTTATACAGATGACAAGTGTAAGGAGCGATAATTTTTTCATTTTTGATACCGTTTCAGCTCATCAGGGTCGTGAGCACAAATTATTTCAATCTTGGGTTCATGTTGAGCTAAATGCTGTAAACGCTTGAGGTTAAAAAGACGCTTTTCATTATCTTCTGCAAATGTTTTTTCCACCAGACCAAGTGATCTTAATTTATTTTTAGGGTTTAACTCTAGGTGTGAGTAGTAGGCATCTCCACAAAATAATACCCATTGATTTTGTTGCTTTATGGCAATCCCGCAATGTCCAGCTGTATGTCCTAACAGCGGTATCATTAAAATTTCATCTTGAAACAGCGGAAAACCTTTAACTTTTTCGAGGTTGAACCATGCTTCACCTTTTTGATATTCAACGAAGTTCCAATACCGATGATCTTTATATTGATTGGTTCTATAGCGAAGTTTGCCTTTAAAATTTGGAAGTTGGGCAGCGTTGTATTCTGCTGCTAAAACATGAACTGTGGCATGAGGAAAATCTGAGATACCACCAGCATGGTCGAAATCAAGATGAGTGACAAAAATATGCTGTACATCTTTGGGACTAAACCCGAGCTTTTGGATTTGTTGGATCGCACTAAATTCAATATTATGCTCAATATTGCCTAAGCGTTTAACTAATGAGCCTAGGCGCTGCTTCATATGTAAGTAATCTTGCAAGCCAAAGCCAGTATCGATAAGCACTAAGCCTCGATCAGTTTCAACTAAAAGACAATGACAGATTACCTCAGCTCGGAAGCCTTTTTGTCCAAATAAGGGGGCACAAACTGGGCACATACTGCCACACTTTAAATGATGAATTTTATAGATCATGATTTTTATTTTTTTACCAAATCGTTTCGAGTTATAACTGATCTAAACAATAAAAACCATGAGTATTCAATACATAAATAAAAAAGCCATCACTACGGATGACTTTTTCGGGTGTGATATTTAATCTAAATGTGCCTACGCGCTTCGCTTGTCTTGTAAGGAATTTTTCAGATGCTTGCCTACGCACTGCGTTTGTCTTGCAAGCAATAAAACCTTTAGTCGGTTTTATTGCTTTCAGGCTGTGGCGTGAGGCGTAAATAAGGTTTAACAGCCGTATAACCTTTAGGGAAACGTTGTTTAATTTCTTCTTCATCTTTAAGTGATGGCACAATCACGACATCTTCACCTTGCTGCCAGTTCGCAGGCGTAGCGACTTTATGTTTATCTGTTAATTGTAATGAATCCACAACACGTAAGACTTCATTAAAATTTCGGCCCGTCGAAGCAGGGTAGGTAATGATTAAGCGAACTTTTTTGTTAGGATCAATAATCACTAATGAGCGCACTGTTAGAGTTTCACTGGCATTAGGGTGAATGAAGCCATAGAGCTCAGATACTTTACGATCTTTATCTGCAATGATTGGAAAGTTTACAGTTGTGTTTTGTGTTTCATTAATATCGTTGATCCAACCTTTATGAGACTCTACATCATCTACAGACAAAGCAATCGCTTTAACATTACGCTTCGTAAATTCATCTTTTAATTTTGCTGTGTAACCTAACTCTGTTGTACATACTGGCGTATAGTCGGCTGGATGTGAAAATAAGATTCCCCAACTATCCCCTAAAAAATCATAAAAATTAATTGGGCCTTCGCTCGATTCTTGTTGAAAATCGGGGGCAGTGTCTCCTAATCGTAGTGTCATGATATTTCCTCAATTGCTCATAATTTGTTATTCGATTGAATGAATATGCAGCATTTACTTTATGATTAAAATTATTGTTTTTATATTTTATTATGAAATTTTTATATAAGTGTAAATATATATGACTAAAACTCATTATTTTAAGTGCTTAATCAATGTAACTTTAAGGTAAATTTGCTAAATTAGATTTCTCGGAAGTTATGCTTAATAGATGAGCGTTAATGGTGTGTTTTTGGTGCTCGGCACATTAAGGGAGATTAGATGAATGAAAAACCATTCGTCTAACTATCAGATTTTTTTTAGGGGTTTTGTGCAAACCCCTTGTACTTCAAATTTCTGGCACCATAATAAACGACTGAGAAAAAGTTTATTCATTTGACCAAGCAAGATTTAGAGAGTTTATCCATGTTGGCAAGTCTGATCGGAGGTATCTTCGGTACAAAAAATGAGCGTGAACTCAAACGCATGCGCAAAATTGTTGAGCAAATCAATGCGCTCGAGCCGACGATATCAGCTTTAAGCGATGCAGACTTATCTGCAAAAACTCCAGAATTCAAACAACGTTATAATAATGGCGAAAGTTTAGATAAATTACTTCCAGAAGCGTTTGCAGTTTGTCGTGAAGCTGCTAAGCGTGTGATGGGTATGCGTCACTATGACGTTCAGTTAATCGGTGGTATTACCTTACATGAAGGTAAGATTGCCGAAATGCGTACCGGTGAAGGTAAAACCCTTATGGGTACTCTGGCGTGTTATTTAAACGCTTTGAGTGGCCAAGGTGTACATGTCATTACTGTGAACGATTATTTGGCACAGCGTGATGCCGAATTGAACCGCCCATTATTTGAATTTTTGGGTCTATCAATTGGTACGATTTATTCAATGCAAGGTCCGTCAGAAAAAGCGGAAGCTTATCTTGCAGATATTACTTACGGTACCAATAACGAATTCGGTTTTGACTACTTACGTGATAACATGGTGTTTTCTTTAGCAGAAAAGAAACAACGTGGTTTGCACTATGCCATTATCGATGAAGTTGACTCCATCTTAATTGATGAGGCTCGTACACCATTAATTATTTCTGGTCAAAGTGAAGACTCTTCGCATCTGTATTCTGCAATCAATACGATTCCTCCTAAATTACATCCGCAAAAAGAAGAAAAAGTTGCAGATGGTGGGCATTTCTGGATTGATGAAAAGCAGCGTTCAGTTGAAATGACCGAGGTTGGTTATGAAACTGTTGAACAAGAACTTATTCAGATGGGCTTGTTGGCTGAAGGCGAAAGCTTATATTCAGCAACAAACCTAAACCTTGTTCACCATGTATCTGCTGCCATTCGTGCACATTTCCTATTCCAACGTGATGTTCACTACATCATTCATGATGGTGAAGTGGTTATTGTCGATGAGCATACGGGCCGTACGATGCCGGGTCGTCGTTGGTCAGAAGGTTTGCATCAAGCTGTTGAAGCAAAAGAAGGCTTAGAAATTCAGCCTGAAAACCAAACTTTAGCGACAACAACATTCCAGAACTACTTCCGTCTTTATAAAAAGCTTTCAGGTATGACAGGTACTGCTGATACTGAAGCTGCGGAAATGAAAGAAATTTACGGTCTTGACGTTGTGATTATTCCAACTCACCGTCCAATGATTCGTAACGACCAAAACGATTTAATTTATTTAAACCGTAACGGCAAATATAACGCGATTATTCAAGAAATTATGAATATTCGTGGGCAGGGTGTTGCTCCAATTCTTATTGGTACAGCAACCATTGAAGCCAGCGAAATTTTATCTTCTAAGTTAATGCAAGCTGGTATTCATCATGAAGTTTTGAACGCAAAACAACATGAGCGTGAAGCTGACATTATTGCTCAAGCGGGTAGCCCGAATGCAGTAACGATTGCAACTAACATGGCTGGTCGTGGTACGGATATTATCTTGGGTGGTAACTGGAAAGCGAAACTTGCCAAACTTGAGAACCCAACTGCAGAAGATGAAGCACGTCTAAAAGCGCAATGGGAACAAGACCATGAAGATGTATTGCAAGCAGGTGGTTTGCATATCATTGGTTCTGAACGCCATGAATCACGTCGTATTGACAACCAGTTACGTGGTCGTGCCGGTCGTCAGGGTGACCCTGGTGTTTCTCGTTTCTATTTATCTCTTGAAGATGACCTGATGCGTATTTTCGCAGGTGACCGTGTCGTTGGTATGATGCGCGCGATGGGTTTAAAAGAAGACGAAGCGATTGAACATAAAATGGTGAGCCGTTCGATTGAGAATGCTCAGCGTAAAGTTGAAGCGCGTAACTTCGATATTCGTAAGAACTTATTGAAATACGATGATGTGAATAATGAACAGCGTAAGATCATTTATTCTCAACGTGATGAAGTATTAGCTGAAAATACCTTAAAAGAATATGTTGAAGAAATGCATCGTGAAGTGATGCAAGGCATGATTGCTAACTTTATTCCACCAGAGTCAATTCATGACCAGTGGGATGTGGAAGGTTTAGAAAATGCTTTACGTATTGATTTAGGTATTGAGCTACCAGTTCAGGAATGGTTAGACCAAGATCGTCGTTTAGATGAAGAAGGTTTGGTTGAGCGTATTAGTGATGAAGTGATTGAGCGTTATCGTCAGCGCCGTGCTCAAATGGGTGATGAATCTGCAGCAATGCTTGAGCGCCATTTCGTTTTAAACTCTCTTGATCGCCATTGGAAAGATCACTTGGCTGCAATGGATTATTTGCGTCAAGGTATTCACTTACGTGGCTATGCGCAAAAGAACCCTGAGCAAGAATATAAGAAAGAAGCTTTCAACCTGTTCGTAAACATGTTGGGTATTATTAAAACTGATGTTGTGACTGATTTGTCTCGTGTACATATCCCAACACCAGAAGAACTTGCAGAAATGGAAGCTCAACAACAGCAGCAAGCTGAATCAATGAAGCTTTCTTTTGAACATGATGATGTAGATGGTTTAACTGGTGAAGTTACACTTTCTCAAGAAACCATGAACGAGTCTGCCGATCAGCAAGCTTTCCCTGTTCCAGAAAGCCGTAATGCCCCATGCCCATGTGGTTCAGGACTAAAATATAAGCAATGTCACGGTAAGATCTAATCTGCCTTCTCAAAAAAAGCAGAACAATTGTTCTGCTTTTTTTATGTTTGTAGTAAGCCTGTGAATAATGTTTGCAGTTTTAAGCATTAAATGCTATTTACTTCTCATCCAGAGTGTATGTTGGAAAGACAATGAAAAAAGTATTACAACCTTTATTTTTAACTGTTCTTGCTGTACCAAGTTTTGTTTTTGCAGCAGAAGCAGCTTCAGCCCCTCAAACGACAACGGTTGACAAAGTACTTGCAGCAAAAGGCCCAACTTCGGCTCAAGCTGTAGTGAAGCAAGAAAATACTACAGTGATTAGTCCACGTACAGGTATTCGCTATACGTTGGGTAACACAGGTAATCGCCCAATTATCTTACAAACTACAGCGATTGCTCCGGCAAACTCAGCAAACATTAATCGAATTGTGGCAAGCAACCCAGCTCTCTCTGCAAAAAGCCAAGAAAAAGCAAAAGTTGCTTTAATCGGTGAAGCAGCTGTAGCAGGACCAGCAGCAGTTGCAGCAAGCAATGTAACAGCGCCAGCTGCAACAAATAGTGTTGCTCCAGCAAATCCTGCATCAATGAACTAATTCATATACGTATAAAAAGCCAGTTCAAATTGAACTGGCTTTTTTATGGGGGTGTCTTTAAAACTTTAAATCTGATTATTTACATCATCATTTTTTGTTTCACGAATGAGTAAGAACGCAACTAATGATAAAAGTGATGCAGCAGTCAGATAATAACCAACTGCATATAAACCATAAGTTTCAGCAAGCTTAGTCGCAATCAGTGGGGCAAAGGATGCACCAAAAATACCAGCCAAGTTAAAAGTTAATGCTGAACCTGTATATCGAACTGAAGTTGGGAAAAGTTCAGAAAGAACTGTACCAATTGGACCATATGTTAAGCCCATAATTGCCAAGCCAGTACATAAGAAAAGGAAAACGATTAAAGTATTTCCAGACTCTAACATACTAGAGAAGAACAAGCCGAAAATCGCAGCAGCAATACAAACGCCAATAGAAGTTGTTTTTCGACCAAATTTTTCTGCAAAAATAGCCGATAAAGGAATGAATGCGGCAAAGCAAAGTGTGGCAAACAATTGAAGTTCTAAAAACTCTCCACGCGCATAACCCAGTTTAGTGGTTCCCCAGTTTAAGGCAAATACGGTAGTAAGATAGAACACAACAAAGGTGCAGATTGCTGCAACTGTACCAAGAATAAGCTTACCTGTATGTTTGGTTAAAACTTCTTTAAATGGAATATTAACTTCTTTTTGCTTATCTAAGACTTTCTGGAAAGCTGGAGTTTCATGAAGTTTTAAACGAATATATAAGCCAACAATGACCAATACAGCACTGGCAATGAATGGAATACGCCAACCCCATTGCATGAATGCTTGCTCAGGAATAACTGCACTCAATAATAAGAATGAACCTGTTGCCAGAATAAAGCCAATTGGAGCACCTAGTTGCGGAAACATGCCGTACCATGCTCTTTTACCTTCTGGGGCATTTTCAGTCGCTAATAATACTGCGCCACTCCATTCACCACCTAAGCCTAGTCCTTGTCCTAAACGACAAACAGCTAATAGTAATGGTGCGACAATCCCGATTTGAGCATAAGTCGGAAGTAAACCAATACATACGGTTGAAATACCCATGGTCAATAAAGCTGCAACTAATGTGGCTTTACGACCAATACGATCTCCTAGATGGCCAAATAATGCGGCACCGATAGGACGAGCAATAAAGGCAATTGCAAAGGTTGCCAGAGATTGTAAGACTGCGGCACTGCCACTACTAGCTGGGAAAAATAGGTGAGGAAAGATAATCACGGCAGCTGTTGCATAGATATAAAAGTCGAAGAACTCAATAGTTGTACCGACTAAGCTTGCAAACAAAACTCGTGTTTTTGAATTAGTGGCTACTACAGGAGCAGCAGTCGCAGAAGTTGACTCCATATAAGTCCTTATATCCGTTAAAATTTATTTTTAATAGCTACTCTTTTTAAAGACGTATTTTTCTCAAAGAATAGCGTGAAAGAACATCATCCATGACTCTTTCAGGATCACTGAATATGAGTGAAAAATGGACTAAACTACGTACCAATAGATTGCAAGAAAATGTGCCCCTGCACCTAAAAGCACAAAAATATGCCAGATCGCATGGGTATATCTTACCTTTTTTAACGCGTAAAACAATGCTCCAACCGTATAAGCTAATCCGCCAATAATTAACAAAATCAACGCGTCTTTACTCAGATAGGTGCGCATATCATCCATAACAAAAACAGCAAGCCAACCCATAAGAACATAAGCAAGTAGCGAAATTTTCTGAAAACGATGAATAAAAACTAACTTGAAAAGTGTACCAATTGCAGCAATGCTCCAGAGAGCAATAAGTAAAATATGAGCTTTTTGTGTAGGTATAGCAATGCTTAAGAATGGGGTATATGTTCCCGCAATTAAATAATAAATAGCAGTATGGTCGAGTTTTTTATACCAGTAGCGTAGGTTTTGTGTTTGAGCAAAATGATAAAGTGTAGAACTGGTAAAAACTAAAATTAGGCTAAATGAATATACCCATAAACCTACCCACTGAGCAATAGAAAGATAAGATCCCTTTATAATTAAAAAGATAGAAGCTACAACTGCCATAACAACACCAGCACCATGACTATAGGCATTAAATAGTTCTTCTTTTGGATCGTAAGTTTCCAACACAGATTTACTCATAACTTTAATTTTTTTGATTAAAAATACAAATGTATAGAAATACAAAACAGTCGTAAAGTTATTTTATTTTTAATCCTAGACCCTTTAAACTTCTATTTTATATGAGTCTTCATTTTTTAGGTATATCCGTGTCGGTTTTCTCCTTTGAGCAAGAACAGCAATTCTTTTATGAAATCAAGCAAATGCTTGACCAACAAGCTTTTGAGCGTTTGATCTTGAGCCAATATAAGGGAGAGTTGGCGCAACTGGAAAAAATCACTTTCCGTGTTGTAGAGCTACATGGACAAAAACAGCTTTCAGCTCTATACCATCATACGACCCAAGATGTGACTAAAAACTATTCATTTCAAGAAGGTTTGCAACAGATTGAGCAATTAATCACACAGTGTAAGCAAGCAAACTTATTTTCAACCACTCAAGAAATTCAACTTAAAAAAAATAAGAAAAAAGCCATATTAAATATGGGTAAAAAGCAGGCAGTAAATACGACACAAACGGTTCAGGCACATGACCGTGAAAAGCAGCGCTATGTACAGCAAGGCAATGCATTTTTAAAAGAGCTGGGTATTACTGATGAGAAAGCCCAAGTTATTCCAAGCATGGCTCGTAAATGGAAACAGATTAATAAATTTATCGAAATTTTTGCGAGTGCCTATGAACAGATTGATGCATCTCAACAAGAGTTACGCATTGTCGATTTTGGATCAGGTAAAGGTTATTTAACTTTTGCATTGTATGATTATCTGCAACAACAGCAGAAAACACCATTGATTACTGGTGTAGAGCTGCGCCGTAATTTGGTGGAATTTTGCCAGAACGTTGCAGACAAAGTGCATTTTAACCACTTAGACTTTTTTGAAGGTGACGTTCGTAGTTATCAACCGGAAAAGCTGGATGTAATGATTGCCTTACACGCGTGTGATATTGCGACTGACTTTGCTATTCATACTGGAATCCGTTTAAACGCTTCGATGATTATGTGTGCGCCATGTTGCCACAAAGAGTTACGCCCTCAATTACATAGCCCAGAAGTTTTACAACCAATGCTACAGTTTGGTATTCATGCTGGACAACAAGCTGAGATGCTGACTGACACTTTACGTGCTTTACTTTTAAAAGCGTATGGTTATGAAACCAAAGTTTTTGAGTTTGTATCGCTTGAACATACCAGCAAAAATAAAATGATTTTGGCGACAAAACGCAAAAACGTTTCACAGCCTGACGCCAAGATTATGGCTCAAATCCAAGCATTGAAAGAAATGTATGGTATTAAAAAACAAACGCTGGAATTGTTGTTACAAGATCAGTTGCCGATCGAAAATATTGGCTGCAAGTGCTAGGAAGGTGAATGGATGTATAAAATTGTAGAGGGTGGTTGGGAACAGCTTGAGCAAGATGCGAAATACATCCGTGAACAAGTCTTTATCCGAGAACAGGGAATTGCACCTGAAGATGAATGGGACGACTTGGATGCCACAGTTCTACATTTTATTGTCTATGACAAAGAGCAGCCTATCGCTACAGCACGTTTGTTGCCGCAGCATAGCGTAGGGCGTGTTGCTGTTTTAATGCCTTATCGAAAGCAGGGTATTGGTAAAATTTTAATGCAGCATATTATTGAATATGCGCGTCATCATAAACTGCCTTACCTAAAGCTTTCAGCGCAAACTTATGTAACCACTTTTTACGAAGCTTTAGGTTTTAAAGCACAAGGCGAAGTTTACGAGGACTGTGGCATTCCACATATTGATATGGTCTTAGAGTTAAATTGAGACTTCTTTTTAGAAATCTCAATTTTAATTTATTTCATTGCATTCCAACTTTCAATTGCCTGTAGACCTGTTTCTAAACCGACTTCATAACTGTAGCGAAGCTTTTTTGGATTGGTAGTTAAACGGCCAGCCATATTTTTAAGAGGCGGTGGACACACTTCTAAAATTTGCTGGTCTGAGTTTTGACCACGAACAAAATCGACCGAAGCGTTATAACGATCACAGCGGCTACGCAAGCTACTAGCGAAACCATAATGATGTTTAAACGCATATTTTGCGAGGAATTGATCACCTCGACTACTTGCTTTGAAATAGTTTTTCGGACGAGTACGTAAAACTAACAGTTTTTTTACGCCACTTTGCTGAGCCGTCCAGCGAACGGGTAGGGCATCTGCAACACCACCATCAAAATAAGGTTCACCCATAATATCGACGGGATGACGCGTTAAAACTGGAATTGAGCTAGAAGCACGAAGCGCATTTAGCAAATTATCTTTACCCGCACGAAGATATTCTGCATGGCCTGTTTTAGCATGCGTCAACACCATATAAAAATCAGGATTTTTGGCAAAAAGACTCTGTTGATCAAGAGGATGCTCTTGCTCACCAATTTCCCACATCCATTTTAAATCAAGTAAATCGCCGCCCTTAAAAAAGCGCTTGTAATCGATAAATTCAGGACGCAGTGAATGATCAATATAAAAGGTTAGCGTGCGGCCTTGCTGGCCTGCCAGATAGTTGGCGACATTGGTTGAACCAGACGATACACCAACATATAAATCGAATGGGTTGAACTGTTGTTGTAAAAACGCGTCAAGTACACCACTGGTAAAGGCACCACGCATGCCTCCACCTTCTACAACCAGTGCGTTGCGGGAAAAATCTGTCATTTGAAAAATATCTGATTACTGAGTTGATTGCTTATGTTCTTGCATATCCATTTCAGGCATGTTGTCACTATGTTGAGCATGTTGCTCTGTAGAGTGTTCAGCCTTTTGTTGCATTTGCTCTTGTTGAGCTTTGCGCTGTGCACCTGGCATATAGTCAGGTTCATTACTCATTGCTAAATAGAAAAAGCCAAGGAAAATCGCACTTAAAACACCAACGATCAGAACAAATTTCCAGCCTAAAATTGCTGACTCGGAAGAATTTTTATCGGACATAAGAATTTCTCGAATGTGCTATAGAAGCACAAAAATGAAGTCTATTTATAGCATATTTAGGCAGGGGGCTGAAATCTTAAAGGTCATAAAGAAAAACCCATATAAATAAAATATATTTATATGGGTAAGGTTTATGCAGTTTTTTAAATATTCAATAGGACTAAGTTACTGAATATTTTGTTTCTGCTCAGCTTTAGTTTTTAGTAAAGCTGGTGGTGTAAAACGTTCACCATATTTGGCAGCCAATTCTTCTGCGCGTTTTTGTGCTTTATCAGTACCATACTGATTTAGGAATTGAATTGCTCCTCCAGTCCAAGGTGCATAACCAATCCCAAAGATAGAACCGACATTGGCATCAATTACAGACTCCAGTACGCCTTCTTCATAACAACGTAAAGTATCTAAGGCCTGTACAAACAGAATGCGATCAATCATATCTTGTTCAGAAATATCATGTTCTTTTTTCCAGCGGTTTAGGCCTTCCCATAGATGCTTTTTACCATTTTCAGGGTATTCATAAAAACCAGCTCCAGCAGCTTTACCTTTACGGTTTAACTCATGAATCATGGTGTGAACCACTTCATCTACAGAAGTTTTAGGTAAATCTTTTCCTTCGGCCTGAAGAGCTTTGCGTGCTTCACTGGCAACATGTTCGGTTAATGTTAAAGATACTTCATCTTGAATAGCGAGGGGGCCAACTGGCATACCCGCTTTCAGTGCAGCCATTTCTATACGCGCTGGGTGGACGCCTTCAGCAAGCAGGCGCATACCTTCTTGAATGAACGTACCAAACACACGACTGGTAAAGAAACCACGGCTATCATTAACAACAATCGGTGTTTTTCCAATTTGTTGTACAAAGTCATAAGCTTTGGCAAGCGTCTCTGCGGAGGTGTTTTTACCTTTAATAATTTCAACCAACTGCATTTTGTCGACAGGGCTAAAGAAATGCAGACCGATAAAAGCTTTATCATCCTTACTTGCTTGAGCTAAACCCGTAATTGGTAGGGTTGAGGTGTTTGATGCCATCACACCGTTAGATGCTAGATATTGCTCGGCTTCTTGAGTGACTTTAGCTTTGAGCTCTTGGTTTTCAAATACAGCTTCAATAATTAAATCACAACCTTGTAAGTCTTCAGCAGAAGCTGTAGCCGTAATGAGCGATAAAACCTGATCACGTTTTTCTGAGGTCATGCGGCCTTGTGATACACGTTTATCTAAGAGCTTTTGTGAATATGCTTTGCCTTTCTCAGCATTTTCAACAGATACATCTTTAAGTACAACTGGAATGCCTTTTATGGCTGTTGAATATGCAATCCCTGCACCCATCATGCCTGCACCCAAAACACCCACTTTCGTGGCTTGCCATTTTGCAACGTCGGCAGGGCGGCTCGCACCAGACTTAATTGCATTTAGACCATGCCAGAAAGTGCCGATCATATTTTTAGAAATTTGGCCTGTGGTAAGCTGAGTAAAGTAGCGAGACTCAATACGCAGAGCAGTATCGACATCGACTTGAGCACCTTCAACAGCGGCAGCCATAATTGCTTCAGGGGCAGGGTAACAACCTTTGGTTTTGTCTTTTAACATGGCTGGTGCAATTGCAAGAACTTGTGCAACTGCTGGAGTTTTTGGATCACCGCCTGGAATTTTATAACCCTTCACATCAAAAGGCTGCTGAGATTTTGGATTGGCCTTGATCCAAGCAATTGCTTTATCTAAAAGTTCTTGCTCATTTTCGGCAGTGTCATGAATTAAGCCTAAAGATTTTGCTTTATCAACACCGAACTGTTTGCCCTCCATTAAAAATGGGAACGCATTTTGAAGTCCGAGGAGACGTACCATACGCACAATACCGCCGCCGCCTGGTAACAAACCTAAAGTGACTTCTGGTAGGCCAAATTTGCTTTTCAGGTCATTGATTGCAATACGGTGATGGCAACTTAAGGCGATTTCCCAACCACCGCCAAGTGCCGTGCCATTCAATGCTGCAACCACGGGAATCCCTAGTGTCTCAATCGTTCTTAGATGACCTTTTAACTTCTCAACCATATTGAAAAAGTCAGTTGCATGCTCAGGCTGAACTTGAATTAGTTCATCTAGATCGCCGCCTGCGAAGAAAGTTTTTTTAGCCGAGCGGAAAATAACACCTGAAAGTTCTGTTTCTGCTTTAAGTTTCTGAGTTGCTTCATCAAGCGAGTCACGAAACTCAGCATTCATAGTGTTCGCAGATTGACCAGTTGAATCAAGCGTTAAAATGACAATATTGTCGGCATGTTTTTCGTATTGAATTGCACTCATCTTTTATATCCCTAATTTTTATACGCGTTCAATAATGGTGGCAATACCCATCCCACCGCCAACACAGAGCGTCGCTAAACCGCGCTTTTTATCTTGTCGTTCAAGCTCATCAAGTAAAGTACCTAAAATCATGGCACCTGTTGCACCTAATGGATGACCTAAAGCAATCGCACCACCATTTACGTTGACTTTTTCAGTAGGGACATTGAGCTCATTAATAAAACGCATAACAACTGCCGCAAATGCTTCATTGACTTCAAATAGGTCAATATCATCAATCGTAAGCCCAGCTTTTTCTAAAGCTTTACGTGCAGCAGGCGCAGGGCCAGTCAGCATAATGGTTGGGTCAGTACCAACCAGTGCGGTCGCTAAAACTTTAGCCCGTGGTTTTAAGTTTTGTTCTTTTACCGCTTTTTCAGAAGCTAATAAAACTACAGCTGCTCCATCGACAATGCCTGATGAGTTACCTGCATGGTGAACATGATTTATTTTTTGTGCTTCTGGATATTTTTGTAAAGCGACTGCATCAAAGCCCATTTGGCCCATCATTTCAAAACTTGGGTTGAGCTTCGTTAGTCCTTCGAGTGTGGTATTGCCTTTAATAAATTCATCTTTATCTAAAATCACCACACCTGCGTGATCTTTTACTGGTACGACTGAGTGATTGAAATAACCATTTGATTGAGCTGCTGCCGCTTTTTGTTGTGACTTTACAGCAAAATTATCAACATCTTCACGGCTATAGCCATCTAGGGTTGCAATGAGGTCAGCGCCGATACCTTGTGGAACAAATGATGACTTAAGATTTGTTTCTGGATCTAGAGCCCATGGTCCGCCATCAGAACCCATTGGAATGCGTGACATTGATTCAACGCCACCAGCAACCACTAAATCTTCCCAACCAGAGCGGACTTTCATTGCTGCCATATTGACTGCTTCTAAGCCTGATGCACAAAAGCGATTGATTTGCACCCCAGCAACATCATCATTCCAACCTGCTGCAATCGCTGCAGTTTTGGCAATATCACCACCTTGATCGCCAATTGGTGTTACGCAGCCCAAAACAATGTCATCGACTTTAGACGTATCGAGTTGATGGCGCTGCTGTAATTCATTTAATAAGGTGGTGAGTAAGGTAATTGGTTTTACTTCGTAAAGAGAGCCATCTTTTTTTCCTTTTCCGCGTGGTGTGCGAATGGCATCAATAATATAAGCCTCGCTCATAACAGTTCCTTTTTTATTACTTAAACTTTGTTGTGTTTTGAGTGTACTGGTTTTAAAAGGCAACGCAATGACGATAAGCGCACCAGTCAGGTGATGATTTTTGCCAATAGAAATACAAAAAAGCCCAAGTTGAACTTGGGCTAAATGTGAAACTAAAGAGATTTAAGAGTTAGTGATAACCATGTAGCTGGCGATATAGGCCAGGAGTTACACCCGTCCACTTTTTAAATGCGCGGTGGAACGTACTGGTTTCACTAAAACCAACTTGTTGAGCAACGTCTTCAAGTGTTAATTCTGGGTTAAGTAACAAGTGAATCGCAGCATCTCGGCGTAAAGCATCTTTTACGCCTTGGTAGCTTTTACCTTCGGCAGCCAAGCGGCGGCGTAAAGTTTGCGGAGATAAATACAACATTGATGCAACGTCATTAAGCGTTGGCATTTCTTCACCAATTTGGCTTTTAAGTACTTCACGAATACGAGAAGTTAGCGAGTTGGTGTTTTTGAATTTTACTAAAAGCTGAGCAGGTGCTGCTTTTAAGAATTCTTCTAGCGTTTTCTCATCTTGGCGGATTGGTAAATCAAGATAATCAGCTGCAAAGGTAATTTCAGTACGCGGTGCATCAAACTGCATAACTGGTGCAAAAAATAATGCATCATATTCATCTGCATGTGCAGGACGTGGATAGCTAAAATGAACACGTTCTAATGGCAAGCGGCGTTCAATCAACCATGATGCTAGACCGTGCCAAATCATAAGCATACTTTCAGTAATGAAATGGTCTGGATCTAAAGTTTTTGGAATGAGGGGAACTAGGCGTGCTTCATGTTTGTCACGCTCTAGAGTTACAGACCATTCATCGCCAAATAATTTGTAGAATTGAGATGACAGTTCAAGGGCTTGGCCCAATGTTTTTGCGTGAATAATCAACTGACACATAATGGCAAAAGTGCCCAGACGACGCGGTTGTACGTCAAATCCAACGTGTTCATCCTGTGTGACCATCCACAACATTTTTATAAAACGAGTGTATTGTTCTGGTGAGATTCGAGCTTTAGGTTGACGTAATAATTCCGCTTCAATACCCACATGTGAAAGGAGCATTTCAACATCCATGCCAAGGCGTTTTACGCCTGTCAAAGCCGCATTCACGAAGTGGATGCTAATCGTATCGCGACTCATATTGAATCCTTCAGTCTCTTTGATGTTCACTTTAAATTGACCTAAATGACCGTCTAAAAAAATAAATTGGCGATTTACAACAGAGTAAAAGCACTTTTTACATGTTAAATTGCCGAAATGATCAAGGTAAATGGCTGAACATGACATTGTTTTAGTATATTTGCTTAACTAATATAAAAGAAAATTCGAATAATAGTGGTTAAAAATACGATGACGACAGCATTAAATGGACTTAAAGTTCTCGATTTCTCGACGCTCTTACCTGGACCTTTTGCCACAATGTATTTGGCCGATATGGGAGCAGAAGTCATCCATATCGAATCTCCATCACGTCCTGATTTAATCCGAATCATGCCACCATATGCAAATGGTCAAGCAACGGCACATAGTTATCTAAACCGAAATAAACAGTCGATTGTTCTGGATTTAAAGGATAAGACGAGTATTGATCTGATTAAAGCCAAAATTTCTGAGTTTGATATTGTCATAGAGCAGTTCCGACCTGATGTTATGCGTCGTCTCGGTTTAGACTACGCGACACTTGCCGAAATTAACCCACGTCTCATTTATTGTTCAATTACAGGTTATGGACAAACAGGGAGCTATAAAGACAGAGCTGGGCATGACATTAACTATTTAGCTTTAGCAGGTATTGCTGGATATAGCGGCCGACAAGACAGTGGTCCGCCACCACTCGGTATTCAAGTTGCAGACATTGCAGGTGGTTCACTTCATGCGGTCATTGCAATTTTAGCGGCGGTTGTCGAACGTGGACGTAGTGGAATGGGACAATATATTGATATTTCCATGACCGATTGTGTTGCTAGCCTCAATAGTATGGCCGCATCAGCGACACTTGCTGCACAGGTTGAACAGGCACCAGAGCATGGCATGCTCAATGGCGGTATTTTTTATGACTATTATATGACTCAAGATGGTCGTTATCTTTCAATAGGTAGTCTTGAGCCACAATTTATGTCTGGTTTATCAGTGGCGCTTGAATTGCCTTTATTATTACAAAAAGGTGCTTCCTTAGATGTCGAAGACCGACAAGAAGTTAAACAAGCCATTCAAGAGAAAATTAAAACGAAATCATTTAAAGAATGGCATGAAATTTTTGCAAATCTTGATGTGTGTGTAGAACCTGTTTTAAGCCTAACTGAGTCCTTAAACTCGCCTTTAGCACAAGAACGTGGATGGATTGTGGATGTACCTTTGCAAAATAATACAGCGGATACAGAACCACAATTGGCTTGTCCAATTAAGTTTTCAAGATCGAAAATGAGATATTCCTTTATAGGTCAAAAACTTGGTGAAGGGCAGTGGTAAAGAGCTGGGGCTATTTTTCGTACAATGTGTATTAAGATTATTATTAGATTAATCAATCGATTAACATTTTGAATAATTTCTTTACATAAAATTAGCGTACCCTTTATAAACAAAGACATAAAAGGTATGTAAACATGAAAACACATAAATCCTTGATGGCTTCCTGTTTATCCGTTTTATCAATTACTCTTTTTATACAGCATGCACAAGCTGCTGCTGCATTCGACCCAAATAGTCCTTGGATGTTGGGTGATTGGAACGGTCAACGCACCGCGTTACAAGCACAAGGTTATGATTTTTCTTTTGGATATACCGGCGAATATGCCGGTATTTTAGATTCAAAAAATACGTCTACGCATGGTAGTGCTTATACGGGGCAACTTGCACTAGGAACTCATTTTGACCTAAATAAAATTTTAGGTTGGCAAGATACTGAAGCTCAAATCACATTAACTTATCGTGATGGGCAGTCGCTTTCTGAACATTCACCAGCTTTAGCAGGGCACTTAAGCTCAGTACAAGAAGTGTGGGGGCGTGAACAAACTTGGCGTTTAACAGATTTGTGGATCAAGAAGAAATTCCTTGATCAGAAGTTAGATGTGAAAGTCGGTCGTTTTGGTGAAGGTGAAGACTTTAACAGTTTTGACTGTGATTTCCAGAACTTGGCCCTTTGTGGTTCACAAGTCGGTAACTGGGTGGGTGATCAGTGGTATAACTGGCCAGTAAGCCAATGGGCAATGCGTGTTAAATATAACTTGCAACCTGACTTATATACCCAAATTGGTGTATATGAATACAACCCAGAAAATTTGGATCGAGGCAAAGGTTTTAACTTAAGTACTGATGGTTCTCACGGTGCAATTATTCCTGCCGAAGTAGTTTGGTCACCTAAATTAGGCGCTCAAAGTATGGCTGGTGAATACCGTTTAGGTTATTACTACAGCACTGCTGACGCTGAAGAAATTACGAATAAGGCCCAAACATCTCATAAACAAGGGGTGTGGGTAACTGCAAAACAAAAATTATTCCAGCCTGCTGATCAAACAGATCGCGGTTTGACAGGTTTTGTGAACCTGACTTTCCACGATTCTGATACCAACAAAATTGATAACATGCAAAATGTAGGCTTGGTCTATAAAGGTTTGCTCAATCAACGTCCTCAAGATGAGTTGGCACTCGGTGTGGCTCGTATCCATATCAATGATGATTGGAACGATGTTCAAACTAAAGAATATGACACCGAATACAATACCGAGCTTTACTACGGTATTCATGCCACTAACTGGTTAACTATTCGTCCAAATGTGCAATATGTTCGTCATGTTGGTGCATTAAAAAATGGTGATAACACTTGGGTTGGCGGTATTAAATTCTCAACTGCATTCTAAGCGTAATTACTCCGAAAAACGGATTGTCGAGGGCTAAATCATTGATTGAATTATCCTGACCTTCCGTTTTTTCTTGATGCCTGAATTTGTTTTAGATGTATTGGTGATGCCATTTTTCTATAAGGTTCTTGGCACATCTTTCCTATAAAAATGATGATTGATAAGAGGTGGTTTATGAATCAACCTACTTCAAGATCAGGTTTAACGACTTTTACCGTAATTATTATTGGGTTACTGGCGTTATTCCTGTTAATTGGAGGTATTTGGCTCGCTACATTAGGCGGTTCAATTTACTACATTATAGCTGGAGTATTACTCCTCATTGTTGCATGGCAACTCTACAAGCGTGCTTCTACTGCTTTGTGGGTTTATGCTGCATTAATGCTAGGAACTATTATCTGGAGTGTCTGGGAAGTTGGAACAGACTTTTGGGCGCTTGCACCACGTTTAGATATTTTAGGTATTCTTGGTTTATGGTTATTGGTTCCGGCTGTAACTCGTGGAATCAACAACCTTGGATCAAGTAAAGTTGCCTTATCTTCAACTTTAGCAATTGCAATCGTGTTGATGGTTTATTCTATTTTCAATGATCCGCAAGAAATTAATGGTGAAATCAAAACACCTCAACCAGAAACAGCTCAAGCCGTGCCTGGTGTTGCGGAAAGCGATTGGCCAGCTTATGGTCGTACTCAAGCAGGCGTGCGTTATTCTCCATTGAAACAGATCAATGATCAAAACGTAAAAGACTTGAAAGTTGCCTGGACTTTACGTACTGGCGATCTTAAGACAGATAACGACTCTGGCGAAACGACCAATCAGGTTACACCGATTAAAATCGGTAACAACATGTTTATCTGTACAGCTCACCAGCAGTTAATTGCGATTGATCCTGCTACAGGTAAAGAAAAATGGCGTTTTGATCCGAAACTTAAAACGGATAAATCGTTCCAGCATTTAACTTGTCGTGGTGTGATGTATTACGATGCAAACAACACAACTGAGTTTGCAACGAGTCTTCAAAGCAAGAAATCTAGCTCTACACAATGTCCACGTAAGGTATTTGTACCAGTCAACGATGGCCGTTTAGTGGCTGTAAATGCTGACACTGGTAAAGCATGTACTGACTTTGGTCAAAATGGTCAAGTGAACTTACAAGAGTTCATGCCATATGCTTATCCAGGCGGTTATAACCCAACATCTCCTGGTATTGTGACTGGTTCAACTGTTGTTATTGCTGGTTCTGTAACAGATAACTACTCAAATAAAGAGCCATCTGGTGTGATTCGTGGATACGACGTTAACACTGGTAAACTTCTTTGGGTATTTGATACTGGCGCAGCAGATCCAAATGCAATGCCGGGCGAAGGTACTACTTTTGTTCATAACTCACCAAATGCGTGGGCACCTTTAGCATACGATGCCAAACTTGATATTGTTTATGTACCAACAGGTGTAGGTACACCAGATATCTGGGGGGGTGACCGTACCGAGCTGAAAGAGCGTTATGCAAACTCAATGTTAGCGATTAATGCTTCTACTGGTAAATTAGTGTGGAACTTCCAAACAACCCATCACGATTTATGGGATATGGACGTACCATCTCAACCATCTTTAGCTGATATCAAAAACAAAGCTGGCCAAACTGTTCCTGCAATCTATGTATTGACGAAAACAGGTAATGCCTTTGTGCTTGATCGCCGTAATGGCCAACCGATTGTTCCTGTAACTGAGAAACCAGTTCCACAAACAGTTAAACGTGGACCACAAACTAAAGGTGAGTTCTATTCAAAAACTCAGCCATTCTCTGACTTGAACTTGGCGCCACAAGATAAATTGACTGATAAAGACATGTGGGGTGCCACTATGCTTGATCAGCTCATGTGTCGTGTATCTTTCAAACGTCTAAATTACGATGGTATTTATACGCCACCATCTGAAAACGGTACTTTAGTTTTCCCTGGTAACTTAGGTGTGTTTGAATGGGGCGGTATGTCAGTTAACCCTGATCGTCAGGTTGCTGTAATGAACCCGATTGGTCTGCCATTCGTCAGTCGTTTAATTCCTGCTGATCCAAACCGTGCACAAACTGCAAAAGGTGCGGGAACTGAGCAGGGCGTACAACCGATGTACGGCGTACCTTATGGTGTTGAAATTAGCGCATTCTTATCTCCGCTTGGTTTACCTTGTAAACAGCCGGCTTGGGGCTATGTAGCTGGCGTTGATTTGAAAACTCATGAAGTGGTATGGAAAAAACGTATTGGTACAATCCGTGACAGCTTGCCGAACTTGTTCCAGTTACCAGCTGTGAAAATTGGTGTGCCTGGTTTAGGTGGTTCAATTTCTACTGCCGGTAATGTCATGTTTGTTGGTGCAACTCAAGATAACTACTTACGTGCGTTTAACGTTACTAACGGTAAGAAACTTTGGGAAGCGCGTTTACCAGCAGGTGGACAAGCAACACCAATGACTTATGAAATCAATGGTAAGCAATATGTTGTAATCATGGCTGGTGGTCATGGTTCATTTGGTACGAAAATGGGCGACTATTTAGTGGCTTATGCCTTACCAGATAACAAATAAAAAGCTTTTATAGAAAGGGCCTGGATTTATCCGGGCTTTTTTTATGTCGATTTATATTAAAGCTTATCAATAAAACCGTTATTAAATATGCAAAAAAAGCATTTTATTGATGAATAAAAGCTCGCTATGCTATCCGCCTTAATAATGAATCTACTAGCCATACGCCATGTATTTATATACCGATTTCGACCAGCAGCTGGTTAATGAACGAGTTGCTCAGTTCCGTGATCAAACAGAACGCTATTTAGCTGGCAAACTTTCTGAAGATGAATATCGTCCATTACGTTTGCAAAATGGTTTATATGTGCAACGTTATGCGCCTATGCTGCGTATAGCTGTGCCGTATGGCTTAATGAATTCTAAACAATTACGTAAAGTTGCTGAAGTTTCAACTGCTTATGACCGTGGTTATGCACATGTATCTACACGTCAGAACATCCAGTTGAACTGGCCTGCGCTTGAAGATGTGCCAGATATTTTGGCTGAACTTGCAACTGTACAAATGCATGCCATTCAAACCAGTGGTAACTGTATTCGTAACACGACAACTGACCAATATGCAGGTGTGGTTGCTGGTGAAATTGCAGACCCACGTCCAACATGTGAGTTGATTCGTCAGTGGAGTACATTCCACCCAGAATTTGCATTCTTGCCACGTAAGTTCAAAATTGCTGTTTCTGCACTTGAAGAAAAAGATCGTGCGGCAACTGCATTCCACGATATTGGTGTTTATATCGTGCGTAATGAAGCAGGCGAGATCGGCTATAAAATTATGGCTGGTGGTGGTTTAGGCCGTACCCCAATCATCGGTAGTGTGATTCGTGAGTTTTTACCACGTGAAGATTTAATTGCTTACTTAGAAGCGGTTTTACGTGTTTATAACTTGCATGGCCGTCGTGATAACAAATATAAAGCGCGTATCAAAATTCTAGTTAAGGCATTAACTCCTGAAGTGTTTGCACAAAAAGTTGAAGCTGAATTTGAACATACACGTGAAGCATTAAAGATTCAGCCAGAAATCTTGAAAAAACTGGATGAAGAGTTCACTCCATTTGCTTACCAAGATTTAGCAGATGAAGACTTCACAGCTTTATTTGCTGAGCATCCAAAATTCAAACAGTGGTTCAACATCAATACGCATGCACATAAAGTAAAGGGCTATCGTATTGTTACGATTTCTTTAAAACGTGCAGGCATCGCACCGGGTGATATGACCACCGAAGAAATGAATTTTATTGCAGATCTTGCTGATAAATATACGTTTGGTGAACTTCGCACGACTCACGAACAAAACATTGCTTTGGCGGATGTACCTCAAAAAGATTTGTTCGATGTATGGCAAGCGCTTGAACAACAAAATATGGCGCGTGCACATATCGGCTTTATTACCGATATCATTAGTTGCCCAGGCGGTGATTTCTGTTCACTTGCAAATGCGAAATCAATTCCAATTGCTGAAGCGATTACACGTCGTTTTGATGACTTAGACAAAGTTTATGATCTTGGTCATTTGGATCTAAATATTTCTGGTTGTATGAATGCTTGTGGTCACCACCACGTAGGTAACATCGGTATTTTAGGTGTAGATAAGAAAGGTGCTGAATTCTACCAAATTACATTAGGTGGTAATTCAGACCATGATGCATCGATCGGTGACATCTTAGGACCATCTTTTGCAGCAGATGCTGTGCCTGATGTTATTGAAGAAGTATTGAATACTTATCTTGATCTACGTACTGAAGGTGAGCGTTTTGTTGATACATATCGCCGTGTAGGAATTCAACCATTTAAGGAGCGTGCATATGCTTAATACAGCTCTACCAGTGCTTTATAAAGATGGCACGATTACAGATAATACTTATCAAATCATTGCTGAAGATGGTGTTATTCCCCAAGGTGATGTTGTTGTAACAACAGCTCAACTCGATCAATTAGCTAACGTTCAAGGCAAAAAAGCTTTGTATGTGACTGTAAATGATTCACCTGAAGAGCACACATTTCCATTAAATGAACTTGATGCAATCTTCATTGAGTTTGCGGGTTTTGGTGATGGTCGTGGTTATTCATTCGCTGCACTACTACGTCGTCAAGGTTTCCAAGGTGAGTTGCGTGCAACTGGTGATGTGTTTAAGGATGTCTTAAACTATTTAAAACGTTCAGGTTTTGATAGTTTTGTGATTAAAGAAGGTAAAGATGTGCAAGAAGCGGCAGCTGGTTTGCAAGACTTTACCAACCCGTACCAAGCTTCAACAGCCGTACCTCAAGCAAGTTATCAAACTGGCGCTTAAATAGTTTTTAAATATAAAGGCTGAACTCAGGTTCAGCTTTTTTTTATGAATAATTTTTAAATGACTCAACTGAAGAACAACAATGTTAGGTTTAATTTCAAAAATAAATCCTGGTGCTTGGTGGCTACTTTTTGCTATTGCGACAGATGTACTCTCAACATTTTATTCTGCTAAGGGGAATGGCTTAGTCAATAAAACAGCTCAGGGTATTGCTCTGGTCTTGTATATTATTTCTTTTGCATGCGCTGCTATTGCTTTGAAATATATGCAAGCTGGAATCTTATATGTGCTTTGGTCTGGGATAGGTGTATTAGCAACAGCTTTTTTGGCAAAGATTTTTCTTGGTCAGAATATCGATGTGGCAGGATGGGTGGGAATTGGTTTTATTACTGTAGGCTTAATGATTATTGCGCAATATTCCAATATCGATGTTTAAAGCCCTTATAGAAATATTAAGTATCTCTATAAGGGCTAAATATTGAACATATTAGGTATCGAGCTGGCAGTTAACCATCCACTTTATACCGAACTGATCGGTAAAAGCACCGTACAATGCGCCCCAGAACGTTTTTTCTAAAGGCATTTCAATTTGACCATTAACAGATAAAGCATCAAAAAGTTGTTTTGCTTTTTCTTGCTCATCTTTTTCAAGGTTGATCGAGATATAGTGATTATTTCCTTGGGTAAAAACGCTGTTAGGGGCACAAAACTGATCATTTGTATCTGAGGCCATAAGCACAGTGTACTCATTAATTGGTAAAGAAACATGTAGAACCAGATTTTTGTCGGCTTCCGATAAGGTCACACCTTCAGGCGCTGGCATATCACCATAACGGCTTAACATACCGAATTCACCACCAAATACTGATTTATAAAAGTTAAAGGCTTGTTCTGCTTGACCTTGGAAATTGAGATAGTGATTGAGTTGCATTGTTATTGTCCATTGTTGTTTTCGTTTAAAGGAATAAGTTAAAACTTAAAAGTGATTTTGTGGGTCATTTTTTGTAGTTTTTTCATAAAAAATCCCACCGAAGTGGGATTTTAAAATAATGAATTTGGATTAAATGAGTTCAATTGCAACCGCTGTTGCTTCACCACCACCAATACAGAGTGCAGCAATACCTTTTTTACCGCCAGTACGTTTCAGTGCATGAATAAGTGTAAGAATAATACGAGAGCCCGTAGAACCTACAGGGTGACCTAGTGCACAAGCACCGCCATTGATATTCACTTTCTCTGCATCAAGTTTGAAATCATCAATTGGACACATTGTAACCATAGCAAAAGCTTCGTTAATTTCCCAAAGATCGACGTCTTGAGCATTCCATCCCGCTTTTTTAAGAACTTTTTCAATAGCACCAACTGGAGCGATCGTAAATTCTGAAGGATGCTGAGAGTTTGATGCTGTCGCGATAATTTTCGCAAGTGGTTGTAAACCGCGCTGTGCTGCAACTTCACTTGAAGTTAATACTAATGCAGACGCACCATCCGAAATAGAACTTGCATTTGCGGCGGTAATCGTACCGTCTTTTGCAAAAGCTGGTTTGAGTGAAGGAATCTTGTCAATCTTGGCATTTAAAGGTTGTTCATCCTGATCAACAACGACATCACCTTTACGACTAGGTACGGTAACTGGAACGATTTCGTCTTTGAAATAACCTTCAGTAATTGCTGTTTGAGCACGTTTCAAAGAGCGAATCGCAAAGTCATCCATTTGCTCACGTGTATAGCCACGAGTATTTGCCATATCTTGAGCAAAAGAACCCATTAAACGCCCAGTTTCAGCATCTTCAAGCCCGTCAAAGAACATATGATCTTTAATTTCACCATGGCCCATGCGGTAGCCAGCTCGTGCTTTTGGTAAAACATAAGGTGCATTTGTCATAGACTCCATGCCGCCGGCAACAACAACTTCAGCACTACCTGCTTTAATCATATCAGCGGCTTGCATAACAGCTTTCATGCCAGAACCACAAAGCTTGTTAATCGTTACTGCACCTGTAGAGTCTGGTAAGCCAGCTTTACGCATCGCTTGACGTGCTGGGCCTTGCTTTAGGCCAGCAGGCAGTACACAACCCATAATAACTTCTTCGACATCAGTAGGCTGTAAACCTGCTCGTGCGATTGCTTCTTTAATCGTTACCGCACCTAATTCAGGCGCTGTAAGTCCTGATAGTGATCCTTGAAAACCACCCATGGCAGTACGAGCACCATTTACAATTACGATGTCAGTCATTGTTGTAATCTCCGATTGTTCTTAATCTCAAAATAAGAAATGTTTAAAACCTAGGCAGTATATTGCAAAAATCAAAGAGAGATATCTTCTGCATTAGACTGTAGAGTTCTAACAATTTTTAAGGTCTTCTAAACGGGTGTGTCCCATTTTGCTGAGAATTAATTTAAAGTTTTTAAGCTGGTTATAAGAACAGTAAGTAAAAGTGCCGTTAGATTCGCGTGGGAGTCCTGTGTCGCCCTGAAATACAATACTATTTAGTTTTTTTCCAAACTTTTGAAATTTTAAAGAACCGTAGCGATGAGCAAATTCAACATTGGTTAATACTTCTTCATTATTTTCTCTTTGTAGATTCTGATTCGTGTCTACAAAGCTTATAAGACTTGTATCCCAGTTACTATTACATGTAGACAAATCAACACTTGGGCAAAGTACGACACTCTTATGTCGTAGAATTGCGTCGTATTTGGCTTTTTGTATATGAATTGTGAGTAGTCGAGACGAATTTTTTAATTCTACAGAAGCCATAAATTGATGATATAAAGGAAGCGCTATAGTGGCCATAATCATAAGAATTGCGAGCGTTATAGCGAGTTCCAACAACGTGAAACCGGGAGATTTAAACATTAAAATTCCTTAATATATAAATAGGTATTTTGATTTTATGCTTTCTATCAATGATTTATAATGATTTTTATAGTGAGGAAACACAAAATTAAATAAAGGTTATCAGGATGCTAGAATACTGGTAAAATCACCGTAAGCGAAAGAAAGAAGTTGTTCATATTTGCTAGTTGAGTGAAAAATTACCGAATTACAACGGAAATTGTAAGTAATTTTGTCAATAATTTACTTGATTAAAATTATCAAGCACTTGGAAAGTCTATCAAGTGTTTGTATGATTCAAATGTGAATAGCTTAAAAATAATACTGGGGTGAAAATATCTCAGGGGCCAATAAATTTAGGCTGAGCTTGAACAACAATTGTTATCTCTGGAGGATATCCATGAAATTGAGTCGTATTGCACTTGCTATGCTTGTCGCTGCTCCATTAGCTGCTGCTAATGCTGGCGTAACTGTTACTCCATTATTGCTTGGTTACACTTTCCAAGACAGCCAACACAACAATGGTGGTGACAAAGGCGAGTTAACTAACGGACCTGAATTACAAGACGATTTATTCGTTGGTGCAGCTCTTGGTATTGAGTTAACACCATGGTTAGGTTTCGAAGCTGAATATAACCAAGTTAAAGGTGATGTAGATCCTAACTACGGTGAATACAAACAAAAACAAATCAATGGTAATTTCTATGTTACTTCTGATTTAATCACAAAAAACTATGACAGCAAAATTAAGCCATATGTATTGTTAGGTGCTGGTCACTACAAATATGAGTTTGATGATGCTCGTTTAGCATATCATGATGGCGAAGAAGGTACTTTAGGTAACGCAGGTGTAGGTGCTTTCTACCGCTTGAATGATGCTTTATCTCTTCGTACAGAAGCTCGTGGTACTTATAACTTTGACGAAAAATTCTGGAACTATACAGCTCTTGCTGGTTTGAACGTAGTTCTTGGTGGTCACTTGAAGCCTGCTGCTCCTGTAGTGGAAGTTGCTCCAGTTGAACCAACTCCAGTTGCTCCACAACCACAAGAGTTAACTGAAGATCTTAACATGGAACTTCGCGTGTTCTTTGATACTAACAAATCAAATATCAAAGACCAATACAAACCAGAAATCGCTAAAGTTGCTGAGAAGTTAACTGAATACCCTAACGCTACTGCACGTATCGAAGGTCACACAGATAACACTGGTCCACGTAAATTGAACGAACGTTTATCTTTAGCTCGTGCTAACTCTGTTAAATCAGCTCTTGTAAACGAATACAACGTTGATGCATCTCGTTTGTCTACTCAAGGCTTCGCTTGGGATCAACCGATTGCTGACAACAAAACTAAAGAAGGTCGTGCTATGAACCGTCGTGTATTCGCGACAATCACTGGTAGCCGTACTGTAGTTGTTCAACCTGGTCAACAAGCTCAATAATTTGAGTTTTTGAACAGTAAAAAAGCGACTCGTTAGAGTCGCTTTTTTTATTGCGATTTTTAAAATATTTAGTCATTTCTATGTCTCCTTAATAATAATTACTTTCGATCTTGGTTTAAATTATTTACCAAACACCTTTCTTCAATTGCTGTTTAGCGTCTTGTCTATCTCTACGATGTTGAGCACGAGGTTTCTCTGTTTCATGTATTCCACCTTTGTGAAGTAAAGGGGAAAGAGCCACTTGATTACGGACTTTGATTTTTGACATTTCTTTAATTTTCATGTTTTAACCTTTAATACATAAAACTTGTTTAAGTGTGTGAACGACTTCAATGAGGTCTGACTGATTCGCCATGACTTCATCAATGTCTTTATAGGCGCTTGGAATTTCATCGACAACGCCACTGTCTTTACGGCATTCAATACCTTGGGTTTGTTCAATAAGATCTTGCTGATTAAAAAGAACTTTTGCTTTACTTCTGCTCATCTTGCGACCAGCGCCATGAGAACAAGAACAAAATGATTCAGGATTTGCTTTGCCTTTAACGATATAAGATCGTGCTCCCATTGAACCTGGAATAATACCTAACTCATCTAAGCCTGCTCTAATTGCACCTTTTCGGGTAATCAATAGATTTTCGCCAAAATGTGTTTCACGGCTTACATAATTATGATGACAATTAATCGCTTCTTTTGTCATTTGAAAAGAAGGGAGAGGAGGGCGGATCGCTTCTAAAATTAATCGCATCATCTCTTTGCGGTTTTCAAAAGCATATTCTTGTGCCCACTCTACAGCTTCTACATAATCATCAAAACTTTTTGAGCCTTCAGCAAAATAACTTAAGTCTTTATCAGGAACATGGCCAAAGCGATGCTGAGCTTCTTTTTTGGCTAACTCAATAAAGTAAGTACCAATAACATTACCAAGCCCTCTGCTACCTGAATGTAGCATTACCCATACGTCTTGATTCTCATCAATACATAACTCTATAAAGTGATTACCACCACCCAAAGTCCCAAGTTGCTTTTGCCATGTTGCATCAAATTGTCGAAGCATTCGGACAAGACCAGGATGCTTTTTGATAATTGGTTCTAAGCATTTTTCAAGTGGAATAATGCTAGAAGCTTTCGCTTTGACTTGTTTATGCAAAGCAAAGCCAACAGGGACTTTACGTTCAATTGCATCACGCAAACGACTTAAGTTATCAGGTAATTGTGAAGCCTTTAAACTCAAGCGAATTGCATTCATCCCACATCCAATGTCAACTCCTACAGCAGCAGGAATAATGGCGTGTTTGGTTGGAATAACACTACCTACAGTAGCGCCTTTACCCACATGCACATCAGGCATAACTGCAATGTGAGAATAGATGAATTGCAGCTGAGCCATTTTTTTGAGTTGTTCTATACTTTCACTATCTATATCTTGAGTGAAAATTTTAACAGGGACACCATAGAGTGCCTCCTTGTTTAATATTTTTTGTATGCCCATAATTTTTCTCTTATTTTTCCGTCCGAATAGGCATAAAAAAACCTAGCGAATGCTAGGTTCTAAGTTTAAGCATTCGGACAAGTGGTGTGAATTTGTACACTTGTCCGTGAGCTGACATCGTGCCAAATTATTTAATCTGTTTTACCTTGTACTAATGGCATGATGTCCTCCTTATTTAAAAGTGCCGTTGAAAATCTGAACGGCATTTTACGCTTTTTAAATCAAAGATCAAGCTTTTGATCTTTGATTTACTTTAATGACCAGTTTTAATCTTGCTCAGGTTTGACGTTCATTTGATCGTAAGAGATCAATTTGGTTTTATTTTTCCACTTATAACCTAACCAAATGATCAAGAACAGTGGCAAGCTAATATAAGTTGAAAGTAAGCCTAACCAATCAATTTTTCCACCTAAAATGGCTTGGTAGTTCTGTCCTAAGATAATGATTGAACAGAGAATAAATGCAAACCAAGGTGCAAATGGGAAAAACTTGGCACGATATGCTAAATCTTCTAATTTATAGCCTTGAGCAATGTATCCTTTACGGAAACGATAGTGTGAAATCGCGATTCCTAACCAAACAATAAAACCACACATACCCGACATATTGAGTAGCCAGTTAAATACTTGTTTTTCACCAATAAATGTCGTTAAGAAACAGAATGCAGCAATAAACGTCGTTGCATATAGCGCGTTCATTGGAACGCCACGACCATCGAGTTTTGCAAACCACTTTGGTGCACGGCCTTCTTGAGCCATTTTAAACAACATACGAGTTGAGGAATACATGCCTGAATTACCTGCTGATAAAATAGCAGTAAGAATGACAGCATTCATTAAACTCGCAGCAAAAGCAAAACCTACTCTTTCATAAAGCAATGTAAATGGAGATAGTGCGATATCTTCAGTGGCAGCTGCTTGCAGTAAATTCGGGTCATCATAGGCAATCAGAGTGCCGATAATGAAAATACAGAGGATATAGAATAATAAGATTCGCCAGAAAATCTGTTTGATTGCAAGTGGAATTGTCTTCTTTGGATCTTTTGATTCGCCTGCAGCAACCCCAACCATTTCGGTTCCTTGGAAAGAGAATCCGGCAATCATTGCTACACCAATCATGGCTTGTAAACCGCCTACAAAAGGTGCCTCTTTATAGGTCCAGTTACCAAAGGTTGCAACACCTGGAGTTAGCATAATCTTGATGATCATGGCTAAGCCAATAATAATAAATGCAACAATCGCAATTACTTTAACCATCGAAAACCAGAATTCGCTTTCCCCAAATCCCTTTACTGTCATGGCATTGATCAGAAAGATAACGATAAGGAACAGGGCACTCCAATAGAACCCTGGAATATCAGGGAACCAGAACTTCATAATAAATTGAACCGCAACAAGTTCGAATGCAACCGTAATTGCCCAGTTATACCAATAGTTCCAGCCTAGAGCGAAACCAAAGCCTTCTTCGACATAACGACTGCCATAAGTAAAAAAGGCACCGGATGTTGGTGTGTGAGTTGCAAGCTCACCTAAGCTGGTCATTAAGAAGTAAATCATAATGCCAATGAGTGAATAGGCGAGTAGCGCTCCACCAGGGCCAGCGTTTGCAATGGTTGATCCAGAAGCAAGGAAGAGGCCTGTACCAATGGAACCACCAATGGCGATCATATTCAGATGACGAGCCCCAAGCTTACGCTGGAGTTTTTCAGGAGCATGTGTTTCGCTCATGGAGATTCCTTACATAGTTTGTTATGCACAGGCATATAACACCTTAAAGCCTTGATGATCAGTTTTAATCTGGCACTGACCAAAGTGCTTCTCAATTAAGATCGGATAGTTTAAAAAACGGTTTGCTACAATCCATAGCTCACCTGATGCCTTTAAATGTTTTTTAGCGTTCTGGCAGAGTCCTTCACTTGCATCATAGTTGGTATGAATACCCTGATGAAAAGGGGGATTACTGACAATGGCATCGAGTTCTGTTGGAGCGTCTGCAATTCCTGTAACAGGCTGCAATCTCAACTGGTCTGAACCTATTCCATTTCGACTAAAAGTCATTTCCGTTGACCGTAAAGCGAAAGCATCAATATCTAGGGCATGAATAATATTACTTGAATTTATTTTTGCCAAATAGCAACTGATAATTCCAGCACCACACCCGAAGTCGGCAATTCTACCTGATTTCACCTGATTAAGATAAGGGAGTAAAACAGCAGTTCCGACATCTAGATGATTTTGACTAAATACACCGGGAAGGGCACAAATCGTAAGCTCTTGTTCATTAACATGAACAGTGTAAGTTTTAAGCCAACTTTCGAGAGGTTTAAGCTGTTCTGTTTTTTCAATCTTTAAGTGCCATAGCTGACAGTGACGTGCACTATCAAGTTTAAGTACTTTGCCGAAGCTTTGTAATTGTTTGGCAGCGCGTTCAACACCACCTTTTTTTTCACCTACTAAAAAAACAGATTGAGCAGTTTTAAGATTGCTCATTACGACATGCAATATGTAATTTAACAGTTCTTTAGATTTGGGAACAAAAATGACAGCTTGATCGAATTCTTGTAATGGAAACTCAACTGAGAAATGCGCATTTGTTCCACTATTTATAAAGCTCTGGTAGTCAGCATGGTTCCATGTCCAGACTGACGCATCAATATCAGCTGGTAGTTGACTAACTAAGGCATCATTCGGTGCATTAATGAACAAGATTCTACCTTTTAAATAGTCTTGCTGTCTTAATATCACTTCACTTCTAGGATCCATGTACATCTCTCATGAAGAAGAATGCCCAGTGGAAACTGGGCAGTAATCAAAATTAAAAAAATAGTTATTTATGTGTTTCAGGAAGTACAACATTTAAAATTAATGCTGCTATACCACCCGTCGCTACGCCAGAGCTAAAAATATTTTTAAATAATTCTGGTAGGTGTTCCAAAATTTGAGGAACTTGAGCAACACCCAAACCTAATGCAAGTGAAATTGCGATAATCAAAAGTGCTCTGCGATCAAGGTGAATCGATGAAAGAATGTTAATGCCTGATGCAGCAACCGCACCGAACATGACCATCACAGCACCACCTAAAACTGCTTGAGGAACTGCTTGTATTACACCAGCTACTGCTGGAAATAAGCCCAATAAAATAAGTAAAGCAGCAATCCAGATACCCACATAACGACTTGCAACCCCAGTGAGTTGGATTACACCATTATTTTGAGCAAAAACAGAACTTGGGAAAGTATTAAATAATCCAGCTAATAAAGAGTTTGCACCATTTACTAAAACACCGCCTTTAATGCGTTTCATCCATTCTGGACCATTAACGGGTTGGTTTGAAAGTTTACTGGTTGCAGTCACGTCACCAATCGCTTCTAAAGATGTAACTAAATAGATAAAAGCCATTGGAATGAATAAGCCCCAAGAAAAGCTTAAACCAAAGTGCATTGGCGTTGGAATCTGTACAAGAGGCACATCTTTAATACCTGAGAAATCTAGGTAACCCATAAATCCTGCAAGAATGTAACCAATTACTAAAGCAATTAAGATTGCTGAACTTTTAATCCAAACCACCCGAATGCGGTTTAGCACAATAATAATAGCAAGTACGGTACATGACATAATAAGGTTGTCTGCACTTGCAAAAGTATGGTCTTGCATGGCTTGGTAGCCACCACCCATACTAATCAAGCCTTCCTTAATAAGCGTTAAGCCAATTAATAGAACAACAATACCAGTCACCAAGGGAGTAATTAATCTTTTTACCCATGGAAGAATTTGCGAAACACCCATTTCAATAAAGGAGCCAGCAATTACTACACCAAAAATTGCAGCCATAACTTGGTTTACAGGAGTTCCTGCGGCAACCATTGCACTACCAATACCAATAATTGGTCCAATAAAGTTAAAGCTTGTGCCTTGTACAATCAGAAGACCTGCACCAAACGGGCCGACTTTTTTACATTGAAGAAATGTAGCAATACCCGAAATCACCAAAGACATAGATAAAATCATGTTAGTTTCGGTGCGTGATACGCCTAAAGCTAAACAAATTAAAAGCCCTGGTGTAACAATTGGTACAATAATCGCAAGCAAATGCTGGAAAGCTGCTAAAAAAGCGATCAAAGGTTTTGGTCGATCATCTAAGCCATAAACAAGGTCAAGATGGTCTTGAGAGTGTTGATTGGACATGGGTGTAGGTACGCCGCAATTTCGCAAATTGGCGCTATTCTAATCGAGATACCTATCTTTACAAAACGAAATACAGGCTATTGGAAAATTTTTTTGTCAATGTCAATAAACTGTCACTACTCAAGAGTAGTGTTTTTCTGTATAATTTGCCCTCAAATTTCAGGCGTTTCGAATTTTCATGTCAGATATCAAAAATCTCCGTAATATCGCAATTATTGCGCACGTCGACCACGGGAAAACCACACTTGTCGATAAACTACTTCAGCAATCTGGTGCTCTCGGTGAACGAGCAGGCGAGATTGAGCGTGTCATGGACTCAAATGCGCTTGAAAGTGAACGTGGTATTACCATTCTTGCAAAGAACACTTCTATTACTTGGTTAGATAAACGTACTGATACAACTTACCGTATCAACATCGTGGATACCCCGGGACACGCCGACTTCGGTGGTGAAGTAGAACGTGTTATGTCGATGGTTGACTGCGTATTACTTTTAGTTGACTCTCAAGAAGGCCCAATGCCACAAACTCGCTTTGTGACACAAAAAGCCTTTGCTCGTGGTTTAAAACCAATTGTTATTATTAACAAAGTTGACAAACCAAGTGCACGTCCAGATTGGGTTATTGATCAAGTATTTGATTTATTTGATAACCTTGGTGCAACTGATGAGCAATTAGATTTCCCAATCGTTTATGCATCAGGTTTACGTGGTGTAGCGGGTCCTGCTCCAGAAGAACTTGCAGAAGACATGACTCCGTTGTTCGAAACGATTGTAGACATCGTTGAACCACCAGCAGTTGACGTTGATGGTCCATTCCAAATGCAGATTTCATCACTTGACTATAACAGCTTCGTAGGTGTTATCGGTGTTGGTCGTATTCAACGTGGTTCAGTAAAATTAAATACTCCTGTTACTGTAATTGACAAAGAAGGCAATACACGTAACGGTCGTATCTTAAAAATCATGGGTTACCATGGTTTAGAGCGTATTGATGTTGAGTCAGCATCTGCTGGTGATATCGTATGTATTACTGGTATCGACGCACTTAACATTTCTGACACGATTTGTGATCCGAAAAATGTTGAAGCATTACCAGCTTTATCTGTAGATGAACCTACAGTATCTATGACTTTCCAAGTAAACAACTCTCCGTTTGCTGGTAAAGAAGGTAAGTTCGTAACTTCACGTAATATCCGTGAACGTCTTGATCGCGAATTAATTCATAACGTAGCTTTACGTGTTGAAGACACTGACAGTCCAGACCGTTTCAAAGTATCTGGCCGTGGTGAACTTCATCTTTCAGTTTTAATTGAAAACATGCGTCGTGAAGGTTTCGAAATGGGCGTATCTCGTCCACAAGTAATCATCAAAGAAATTGATGGTGAAAGACAAGAGCCTTATGAAAACGTAACTTTTGACGTTGAAGAACAGCATCAAGGTGCTGTAATGGAACAAATGGGTCACCGTAAAGGCGAGATGACCAATATGGAAGTTGACGGTAAAGGCCGTATCCGTATTGAAGCAACTGTACCTTCACGTGGTTTGATCGGTTTCCGTTCTGAATTCTTGACCATGACTTCTGGTACAGGGATCATGACTTCAAGCTTCTCGCATTATGGTCCTGTTAAACAAGGTACTGTTGCGAAACGTCAAAACGGTGTATTGATCTCTATGGTTCAAGGTACTTGCTTGGGCTATGCATTGTTCAGTTTACAAGACCGTGGTCGTTTATTCGCTAAACCACAGTTAGAAGTTTACGAAGGTATGATCGTGGGTATTAACTCTCGTTCAGACGATATGGTTGTAAACCCGACTAAAGCGAAACAATTAACTAACGTTCGTGCATCTGGTACAGATGATGCTTTAACTTTAGTACCTGCAATTGAATATACGCTTGAACAAGCGCTTGAATTCATTGAAGACGACGAATTAGTTGAAGTAACACCTAAATCAATCCGTATCCGTAAGCGTTATTTAACTGAAAATGAACGTAAACGTAATCGTGATAAATAATTTTTCTTAATTGAAAAAGAAGAAACCGCTAAATTAATTTAGCGGTTTTTTTAATCGTTATATTTGAAATTAAAGTAAGCTTAAAATCATATTTTTCTTGTAAACGAATATGTTGTTAAAGTGTGAAATAGCTTTCTTTTTTTGATAAAAATATTAAATTATCAATATCATGGCGAGAACTATCTAATTCGATAAGATGCCAATGAAAAAGAAAAATATGACGTGTTTCTGCCCCCGACATCTGGAGATGTTTAGATGAGTATTATTCAAGAATTTAAAGAATTTGCCGTTAAAGGCAATATGATGGATTTAGCCATTGGTGTGATTATTGGTGGTGCTTTTGGCAAAATCGTGGACTCTTTAGTGAAAGATATTATCATGCCACTTATCACTGTAATTACTGGTGGTGGTGTTGATTTTTCACAAAAATTCATTGTATTAGGTGCAAACCCTAATAACTTGCAATCTTTAGATGCTTTGCAAAAAGCAGGTATTAATGTTTTAACTTATGGTAATTTCCTCACCATTTTAATTAACTTTATTATTCTGGCGTGGGTTGTGTTCTTAATGGTGAAATTATTAAATAAACTTCGCCGTAATAAAGAAGAGCCAGAGGCTCCAGCTGCAACTCCAGAAGACATTCAATTGTTGCGTGAAATTCGTGATGAGTTAAAAAAGCAAGCTTAATAAGATTTGAAATAAAAAACGGTGCCTTGAGTACCGTTTTTTATTACTTAGTATTTTATGTTGTACTAAAACTATTGGTAACATTGCCAGTAGAGAGAATTTCAACTCAGCATATTGTAAAAGGTATATAAATTAATGAATCAGCTTTTTGTGTATGGAACATTATGTCCAAATAAAGCAAATGCACATATTCTCGAACAGATTGGGGGAACGTGGACCAAAGCTTCGGTAAGAGGAATCATACATATTTTAGATTGGGGACCAGATCAAGGCTTAAAAGCAATTGTGTTAGATCCTCAGGCGGAGTGGGTAGAAGGCTATCTATTTAGCACAGAAAAACTTGCTGAAAACTGGCAGATGCTTGATGATTTTGAAGGCTTTCAATATGAACGAGTTATAGTAGATGTAATGCTTGAATCAGGGGAAACTGTTAAAGCTTGGACATATCAAATGAATGCTCATGCTAAAAATATTTAAATACAAAAGCTGACTTCACGAACTCAATTTTTCTCTTTTAGATCTAATTTAAAAAATAATATATAGAGGCTCTTGTTTGAGCCTTTTCAAATCACACATAGTCTTCGTTTTCTTTCTAATAATCATTAGTTCTTTTATCCAACCTTGCTTGGAATATAAGTGAGTGTGGAAAACTCACACTTAAAAAGGAATTTTAAATGAAGAAGTCTCCTTGGATTATTGGAACTACGTTTTATGCCATATCGCAAATTACTTTCGCTACTGAAATTGGAGGATATGTACGTACAGGTATAGGAGTTACAGAGAGCGGGGAATTACAAGAATGTTTTCAGCTCACTGGCGCACCTTCAAAATATCGTCTTGGAAATGAATGTGAACAATATGCGGAGCTATTTGCCAAACAGAATCTTCTAAAATTGAATGATAATTCTGAGATTAGTATCAATGGAATGCTTCAATTTTATAATCAGTATGGTCAAAGTTTAAGTTTTAGTGGTGACGATGGCTATACGCGGCTAAATCAAATCTATCTAGATTGGAAAAATATTTCTTATTTAAATGGAGCAAATCTTTGGTTAGGCAGAAGATTTTATAATCGAAATGATATTCATATGTCTGATTTATTTTATTGGAACCAAAGCGGAACAGGGTTCGGGATCGATAATTATAAAATTAATGACCTGTCATTAAGTTATGTTTTTTCTAGAAAAGATAATATATTTCAAAAGAAATATATTAATAGACATGACTTTACCCTAAAAGACATTCAACTAAACGATACAAATAAACTGAATACAGGCTTATCTATTATTGATGCAGATCATACAGGTTGGGCCTTAACATTGCAGAATATAACTTCCGATGTCTTAAATGGTAAGAATACAGTTGCTTTGCAATATGGCGAAGGGACAGGTATGGGGTTAAGTTATACTGGCAACCCTGAGTTGGACCGAGATAATTCTTCTTTAAGATTCATTGAAGTTTTAGATTGGGAATCTGAAAATAAAGTTTTCAATGGACAGGCTCAATTTATATATCAAAAAGATAAATTTAAGAATCAGAATGATAGTGAATGGTTTTCCATAGGCTCCAGAATGGCTTATGTTGTACAAGACCATTTTAAAATATCGACTGAAATTGGCTATGACCGGATAGATAACAATGATCAAAATCGAAGCCTAACAAAATTGACTATTGCACCAACTTGGTCACTAAAAGAGACAGGATATTACGACAGACCTGAACTTCGGTTGTATTACACCTATGCTTTTTGGAACAAGGATGAACAAAATTTGAGAGATCGTTTATATCCTGATAGTGATTTTTATAACACAGGACATGGGTCAAATTTTGGCATGCAACTAGAATATTGGTGGTAAATTTAAAAAATAAAAGAGGTCGGTAATGGCCTCTTTTATTGAGTAACTGGGCTATTGTTTATGAATTTAAATTAACTTGTGAGGGGGCTTATCTTAAGCTACCCATTCTGAATTTAACTTCTAAAAGATGATAGCCAAACTGACTTTTGATCGGACCTTGTAACACACGTTCAGCAGCTGTAAAAACAACTTTGTCGATGACGGGTACCAATTGCCCTTTTTTGATTTCACCAAGTTCACCACCACGTTTTGCCGAATTACAGGTAGAGTATTGCTTGGCAAGTTTGGCAAAGTCAGCGCCACTTTGAAGCTTCTTTTTTAGCTGCTCAGCTAAGTCTTTATCTTTAACTAAAATATGTCGGACAATTGCTGTTTGCATGTTGTCTTCCTCCAAAAAATTAAGGCTTTCTCAGCTTTTTAAGCGGTTGGCACTGTGGGCAAAATACGCTGGCACGCTGACCAAGTTTTAAGTTTTCTAATGTGGTTTCACAGTTAACACACATTTCTCCAGCACGACCATACGCGAGCAATGTTTGCTGAAAATAACCATTTTCTCCCATGGCATTGCTGTAGTCTCGTAATGTCGAGCCACCTAAATCAATTGCCGACTTTAAAATGCGCTTAATCTCGACAACAAGTTTCTCAATTTGTTGCATGCTTAAGTCACCAGCAGGCTGTGCTGGGTGAATACCAACATTAAACAAACTTTCAGTTGCATAAATATTGCCTACACCGACGACTACATGATTATCCATGAGTGCAATTTTTATGCCGACAGATTTATTTTTGAGTTTTGAAGCTAAATATTCTGCATGAAAGTCAGTACTTAAAGGTTCAGGTCCTAAAGTATCTATGAGTTTGCCTTGAGTCTCGGGATTAAGCCAAAGAATACAACCAAAACGGCGAGGGTCATGGTAACGTAATTGCTGATCTTCAAATTGAATAATCAGATGGTCATGCTTTCTCAGTTCGTCATTTGGCTCGGTTAGACGAAAGCTTCCTGACATGCCTAAATGCCAAAGCATTTGATCTTGTTCAAACTCTGCCAAAATATATTTTGAACGTCGATTTAACCCAATGAGACGTTGCCCAACAAGTTTCTGAACATCATCTGGTATAGGCCAGCGTAAGCTAGGATTGCGTACTTCAACACTTAGAACTTTTTGATTCAATAATGGAAATAAACTGGTTTTGGTGGTTTCGACTTCGGGTAACTCAGGCATGCCAACTCGCAGAATTAACAGATATACTGGATTAATCAAGTATAACGTGTGGTATGTAATATTTCAGAGATTACTATGTCAGATATTTTACCATTAAGCTGGTTTCAACGAGAAACCTCAGAAGTAGCTTATGATTTAATCGGCTGCGTATTGTGTAAGCAACAACCTGATGGCCAAGTGATCCGCTGTACAATTAGTGAAACTGAAGCTTATTTGGGCGTTCGTGATAAAGCTTGCCATAGTTACAATAACAAACGCACCGCTCGAACAGAGGTAATGTATTGCCCTGGTGGCACAATTTACGTCTATTTAATTTATGGCATGTATGAAATGCTCAATCTTATTACTCAGACAGAAGGTGTGCCTGAAGGGGTAATGATTCGTTCTGCATTTTTAAATGGTGCTTCAACCAAAAAAGAATATAAGCTTTTAGCTGGGCCCGGCAAATTGACACGCTATTTAGGGATTGATCGATCTTTAAAGGGACAAATCTTGGGAGAGGAGTCTGGACTGTGGGTTGAAGCAGCATCAACGCAACCAGAAGTTGTTTTAACACCACGGATTGGAATTGATTATGCCGAAGAAGCAAAACATTGGCCTGAACGATATTGCTGGAAAGATCATCCATCTTTGAGTCGATAATTTTAATCTGGAAATCAGTTTTTAGATATCGAGGAAGAGTGTTCCAGATTTACAACAATGCAGATCGAATTCAATATCCAGACAAGACACCGCTTTTTGTTATCATAACTACAATATAAATAAAGGAAATAAGCATGTCCTTATTACGCTTAGACCGACTTCATTACTGTATTTTGATGAGTATGGGCTGTATTTCTAGCCCACTTGTTTGGGCAGAAGATTTAACACAAGACGTAACTGTATTGCCAACATTACATGTGGAAGCAACTCGTACAGATACAACCTATTTACAGACACCAGCTTCGGTTTTCCGGATAGATGCACCTCAAGTCGATACTTCTTCACAAGTAAATTTAACCGAAGTTGTAAAGGGTATACCGAGTTTACAGCTTCGCAATCGTGAAAATTATGCACAAGATTTACAGTTATCTATGCGTGGTTTTGGTGCACGTTCTACTTTTGGTGTTCGAGGCATTCGCCTATATGTGGACGGTATTCCTGCAACAATGCCGGATGGACAAGGCCAAACGTCTAATATCGATTTAAGTAGTCTGGACCATGTCGAAGTTCTAACAGGACCTTTTTCTTCACTTTATGGAAACTCATCGGGTGGGACAATTTTAACTTCTACTAAAGAAGGGCAAGGCAAAGATTCAATTGAGCTGAGCTATTCGGGAGGCAGTCACGATAAAAGCCGAGCAGGGCTCGTGCTACAAGGTGGAGCAAAGGGTGCGAATGAACCAAGCTATGTTATTAGTTCATCGTATTTCGATACTGATGGTTACCGAGAACATAGCGGTGCAGAAAAAGTACTAAATAATGCAAAGCTCAGTTGGGATCTTGATGATGGTAGCAAAATCAACTGGATAACCAACTATGTCAAAATTCATGCAGACGACCCGCAGGGTTTAACGCATGACCAGTGGAATGCTAATCCAAAGCAACAAGTTCCATTTTTAAAGCAATTTAATGTCCGTAAAGATATTGAACAAACTCAAACGGGGGTGACATGGTCTAAACCGATTAATGATAAAAATGAACTCTATGCCATGGTATATTTAGGTAATCGCCAAGTTACTCAATATCAATCTATACCTAAATCAACACAAGATGCCAGCATCAATCATGCAGGCGGGGTGATTGATTTTGAACGTGATTATTATGGCGCTGACTTCCGTTGGACGGGCAAAGAGTTACTTCCTAATACCACGCTAAGTGTCGGTGTTGCACTCGATGCAATGGATGAAGATCGTAAAGGTTTTGAAAACTTTAATTTAGTAAACGGACAGCCTTCTTATGGTGTCAAAGGTAATTTGCGCCGTGATGAAGATAATACTTTGTGGAATATCGATCCCTATTTACAAGCGTCATGGCAGTTCTTACCAGCGTGGCGTTTAGATACAGGCGTACGCTATAGCAATGTCCATTACAAATCTAAAGATAACTATTTAAGTAATGGCGACGATAGTGGTAAGACTGATTACAGTAAAGTTTTGCCTTCGGCTGCTTTAAGCTGGCAAATTTTACCTGAACTCATGGCCTATGTGAGTTATGCCAAAGGATTTGAAACGCCAACTTTTACTGAAATGGCATATCGTCCAGATGGAGAAAGTGGTTTTAATTTTGATTTAACAGCATCTACAAGCGATACCTATGAAACAGGCTTAAAGTCACAAAATCAATTCGGTGATTTCACTTTGGCGGTTTTCCAAACTAAAACCAAAGATGACATCGTTTCAGCAGGAAACTCAAATGGCCGATCAAGCTTTCGTAATGCAGATAAAACCTTACGTGAGGGCGTAGAGTTTGCATGGAATAAAAAGTTGTGGCGAGATTTAACAGCGACTGCTAGCTATACATATTTAGATGCAACTTTTGATGCTGATATTCCAGCTTTAGGAAGTATTGCTCAAATCCCATCAGGCAATGCTATTCCTGGAATTGCTAAAAACCAAGCTTATGCTTCTTTAGCTTGGCAGCCATCACACGGTCTATATGGCGGTGTAGATGTACAGTATATGGATAAAGTATACGTGAATGATACCAACAGTGACGCAGCACCAAGCTACAGTGTAACCTCAGCTAATGTGGGTTATGCCTGGGTAATGGGTGACTGGAAAGTGAATAGCTTTGCCCGTGTAGATAACCTATTTGATAAAAACTATGCAGGTTCAGTGATCGTAAATGATGGTAATGGACGTTACTTTGAACCAGCGGATGGACGTAACTGGAGTGCAGGTTTACGTGTAATTAAGCAATTCTAGGAATTAAAAATGGCAAAATTATTTGAAACGGTTAACTTTGGTTCACTACAACTGGTCAATAGAATTGTAATTGCTCCGATGTGCCAGTATTCGGCAACAGATGACGGTGAAATTACCTATTGGCATGAACAGCAATGGGCAAATTATGCATTGTCTGGTGCGGGCCTTTGTATTGTAGAGGCGACTGCTGTACAACCTGAAGGTCGGATTAGCTATGCTGATCTTGGGCTTTGGAATGATCAGCAACGTGACCAAATCAAAGCGTTGTTAGCTAAGGTTCATACACTTTCACCGATGCCATTTGGAATTCAGTTAGCTCATGCAGGGCGTAAAGCATCTACTGAAAAACCGTGGTTAGGTAAAGGTCAGATTGCAAAAAATCAGCCTCATGGTTGGCAAACGGTTGCTCCAAGTGAAAGTACCTTTTCTGTTCATGATGCAGCGCCCCATGCTTTGACTATTGCTGAGATTAAACAAGTTCAGCAAGACTTTGCAGCGGCTGCAAAACGTGCTGTAGAAGCTGGGTTTAAGTTGATTGAAGTTCATGCTGCGCATGGTTATTTACTACATCAATTCTTATCGCCAATTGCCAATCAGCGTACTGATGAATATGGCGGTTCTTTAGAAAACCGTATGCGTATGACTCTTGAGGTTCTTCAGGCAATTAAACTCGCTGTACCAGAAGGTTATCCTGTTGGTGTTAGACTGTCTGCAACCGATTGGTTAGAGAGTATCGAGCACTGGGATGTTGAATCTACGGTTGGTTTATCAAAAGCTTTAGAGCAATTGGGCGCAGCCTATGTGCATGTGTCTAGTGGTGGTTTGCACGAGCATCAATCTATTACGATTGGGGCTGGTTACCAAGTTCCATTTGCTGAACAAGTTAAAAAGCATGTGTCTATTCCGGTCATTGCTGTAGGGCTAATTACTGAGCCAGAACATGCTGAACAAATTTTGGAAAACCAGCAAGCTGATGCTATTGGTCTTGCTCGTGCAATGTTATATGACCCAAGATGGCCTTGGCATGCAGCAGCGGCTTTAGGGGCAGAAGTTAAAATTGCGCCTCAGTATTTACGTTGCCAACCACATGGATTAAAGCAGCTTTTTAACTCTTTTTAATTGTATTGGGCAAAGTCATCTTTGCCCATTTTTCTTTCGCTAAGTGAGGACGGTCAGTGGTTTTTCAGGTTATTTTACCTATCTTGATATTGCTATTGATGGGCTATGTTTGTGTCCTCATCAAATTGGTAACACCTGAACAGATCAGGGCTCTTAGCGCATTCGTAATTAAAATTTCCTTACCAGCTTTTTTAATTCACTCATTAGCAAATAAAAACTTACAAGACATTTGGCACCCAGCTTATTTTCTTGCTTATGGTGGCGGGTCTTTAATTTTATTTTTCTTTGCTTTTATTCTCTATAGAAAATATTTTAAAAATAGCTTAACCCATAGCGCCGTCATATCGATGGGGGCATCTATGTCGAATACTGGATTTATGGGAACAGCTATTCTAACCATGTTGATAGGTAATCACGCTGCGATCTATATTTCTTTAACACTCATCATTGAGAATTTATTGATTGTGGCGCTGATGCTCATTTTGGCCGAAGCTGGTTTACATCAACAACAAAATCTTTTACCGCTTTTAAAACAGACATTTTTAAACTTACTCAAGAATCCTGTCATTATCGCGATTTTGGTTGGGATGGGGTGCATTCTTTTAGATGTTAACCTTCCTGCGACGCTTGATCAGTCTCTAGAGTTACTTGGGCGTACAGCTTCGCCTTTGGCCTTGTTTGCAATTGGCGGAAGTTTAGTAGGTATTGGAATAACAACGATAAATATAGAAAGCGTTTTGTTAGCGACATTTAAAGTTGTGCTAATGCCATCTGTTATTTTTGCACTTTTTTTAATAACCCCAAATGTAAGCCGTGAAATGCTTTACGCAGGAACATTAATCGCTGCTTTACCAATGCCGATTGCTTTTGGAATTTTTGGACAAGCCTATGGCTTAAATGAAAAAGCGTTAACACCGCTTATGATTAGTACAATTGTTGGTTTTATTGGGGTGAGCTGTCTTATTGCTCTGTGGTGGTAAAAGAAAAGCCCCATAAGGGGCTCATCATTTATTATTTTTTCGGTGCTGGCTGTGCGGGAGCATTTGCAGCCTGTTTGCTCTTTTCTGCAATAATCTTATCAACCGAAGCTAACGATTCTTTAGCGTTAGGCACATTTTGATTGGCAAGTTCAGTAAAGATCTTTTTAGCCTGCGGTAGGTTTTGCGGAATGATATTGCCATTCGCCATCATGGTTGCTAAAGCCATCGACGCAGGCGCATAACCTTTTTGCGCAATTGACTGTAAAGCTTCGATACCTTGGCGTTTCATTAAAGGATTTTTATTTTCAACCCCTTGGCTAATGTCATAGAGTGCTTTGACCTGAATAGCAGGGTAGTTACCTTTTCGAATTAAAGGTGCCAATTTTTGAAGGGCAATTTGATGTGACTGCGGTTTTTTCTGTGCAAATAAAATTGTCGCAATTTTCACAGTTGCATCATCAGAACCTTGAGCCGATGCCTTTTGAATATATTGACTGAATTTGTTGCTGTCTTTGGCAACCCCTAATTCACCAGTCTCATAAATTTGTGCAAGCGTGTAACTCGCTTGAGCATAACCTTTATTAGAGGCATCTTCATAATATTTAATAGCTTTAGAAGAATCTTTTGCTGTACCTTGGCCCATTTGAGTCATATAGCCTAAGTTATAGATGGCTTGGGCATTACCTGATTGAGATAAGCGTTGCATTTCCTGAAATGCAGCAGAATAATTTTTTGCTGCGTAGAGTTGTTCAGCTTGTTTGAAAACATCGGTTTTAGCAGCAGTCGCTGTGTTATCAGCTGCAAAAATTGATGCACTTGAAAGGGTGATTAGGCTTGCGATTAGTAATTTCTTCATTTCTTTTTAACCTTTTACTTCGTAGCTACATCATTCCATTGATGCATGAAAGAGTCTCAATTTCTCATCATAAATATTGATTGATGAAAGTAAACAGCCGATTTGTATATAAAGCACTGCACTTTGGGCAAATTGTGGAGAAAAAATACCCACTCACATTCATATAACGGAGTGGGTAATATTGTTATTTTGCAGTCTGGAGTAATGCTTCAATTTGTTTGGCATCACTTGGTACACCAGAGAGTCTTTGGCCATCTTGCAAGAACAGGGTAGGTGTTCCATCAATATTTAATTTTTGACCTAAAGCGATATTTTTCTGAATTGGGCTTGAGCAACTTTTGCTATTAGTCGGCAATTTGCGATTAAGCATATAGTTTGTCCAAGCTTCTGCCGGATTTTTTGAACACCAGATTTGATTTGAAACTTTTTCAGCATTTGGATGCAAACTAGTAAGAGGATAAAGGAACACATATACGGTTACGTTATCAACCCCAACCATATTTTGTTCTAGGCGCTGGCAATATGGGCAATCTGGGTCACTAAAGACATAGAGCGTACGTTCGCCTTTACCTTTTACATATTTAATCGCCTGATTTAATGGCAAACTTTTAACGTCAATCTTGCCCAATTCGGCAATACGTTCTTCAGTCATGTTTTTTTGTTGTTTGATGTCGACTAAATTACCAACAAAAAAGTACTTCGCATCTTGATTAGTATAAACAATGCGGCCGCTTGTATAGACTTCATAAATGCCCTGTACAGGCGATTGATAAACACCTTTTACAGGCAAATCGGGATAATTCGTCTTAAGATTTTGTTCAAGTGTTTTAACATCAGCATGAGCAGAACCGAAAATAGCCAGACTCAACATGAGTGTAGCAAGTTTAGTTTTCATCTTTTTTCTCTTTAATTTCAATAGGGCTAATGATGGCATATAAAGCTTAAAAAATTGACGTTCTAATCTAATGAAATCATTAGTGTTTTGTATCTATAAAAAAGCCCACTAACTTAGCAGTGGGCAGTTTGAACTAATAAAAGTTATTATTGTGGTCTTGCTACGTCGCCACTTAAAGCTTCTGGTAACTCAAGAACTTGAATCCCTAACTCTTGAAGAGCAGCAGGTTTAGCTACAACTAAAGCAAGATAGCCTTCATCATTTGCAATACTATTGACGACTTCAACATCATTATTTAATTGAGTTGCTGAAGCAGGCGCTTCACCTGTACCCTGAACCAGATGTAACCAGTGTTTTGGTTTTGCTTTAAACCAAAGACGCGCCACAATTTCCTGACCTAGGTAACAGCCTTTGTCGTAATTGACGCCTTCACGTTGATGTAAACGTAATTCCTGTGGTTGGAATTCATGTTCAGTAGCCTGTGTAATCCAAGCTTGACCAGTCATAATGGCTTGTTTTTGCCATTTGGAAATATCAGTTTCAGCAGTAGTGAATTCAGTTTGATGATCCTCAACTTTTGGGAACACAGTGCCTTGTTCACTTAAGGTCATTTTTGAAAAGGCACCATACTTTTTAATATGCTTGGCAAACTCTTCAGCTTGATCTTGAGTAACTACAATTTCAAAACTTTCAGGATTCATCTTCTTTAGCCATAAGCCAAAGTGAATACGGCCTTTAAGATCACAAATCGCTGTATAGCGAGTTTCATTTTCAGCTAAACGTTCAGTATCTACAGTAACTTGGCCTTGTAAAAACTTTTGTGCATCTACACCGTTTAAAGCATATGAGGAGAAAGCGAGCAGACTCATGATTAATCTCAAATTCAATATGTTTCTTTATGATTGCTGACTATTTTGCTCCATTTTTACTAAAAAATCAGCCATAGTTTTCGTAATTTGAGTTTGTCCTGAAGCTGGCTTTTTTGTTTAAAAAAACACCAAAAATATACGTTCGGATAAATCGGAAGGTTTAAGCTAATAGCCATAATTTCAATAATTTTAAGGAAATTAAAATAAGGAGAATATGATGGCAACAGGAACAGTGAAATTTCATCGCGTGTTTAAGGCTCCAGCCGAGCGAGTTTACCGTGCATTTTTAGATCCAGATGCTTTAGTCAAGTGGTTACCGCCCCATGGTTTTACTGCGAAAGTTCATAGTTTTGATGCAAATGTTGGTGGCTCATACAAAATGAGTTTTACCAATTTTTCAACAGGTTCAACCCATGCTTTTGGCGGAACATATGTGGAATTAGTTCCAAATGAACTAATTCGCTACAACGATCAATTCGATGACCCAAATTTACCTGGGACTATGCAGGTTACTATTACATTAAAAAGCGTATTGGTAGGTACAGAAGTGCATATTACGCAAGAAGGAATACCGGAAGTTATTCCTGTAGAAGCTTGTTATTTAGGGTGGCAAGAATCCCTATCTTTGCTTACCTTATTGATTGAAGCTGAAATTCCAGATCAATAAAGTCACTCTACTTTCTTATAAAAGAGTAGGTCGTATGACCTACTCTTAACATAGTTCAAATTGGTTTTGTTGTTCCAATAGCTTAACTATGGCTGAAAAATCAACTTGTTGTGCATCGGGTTTGGAAACCTGATTAAACTGTTGCTGAATAAGATTAAAAGCTGGGAGTTCCAAATTATTTTGAGTAACGAGATTTAGTGCAATTCCAATATCCTTTTGTAATAAATCTAATGCAAAAGTTTTTTCAAATTTGCGGTTTAAAACGCGTTGCATCATGATGTGTTCTGAAACATTACTTTTGCCGCTAGAGTGGTTAATGCAGTTCATTGCGGAGTGTAAATTTACGCCTTGGGATTTAAGGATACTTAATCCCTCTGCCAACGCCCAAAGATGTGTTGCCATTAACGTATTATTAATGGCCTTTACTGCAAAGGCAGCACCACTTTCGCCGACATATTCAACTAAATTAGCAAAGGCTTGAATGATTGGTTTTGCTCTTTTAAAAGCAGACTCGTTACCTCCGACCATTACCGTGAGAGTTCCTCGTTCAGCCCCAATCGTTTGTCCTGAAACTGGTGCATCTAAATAATCAACTCCACTTAATTTGAGCTGTTGGCTGAGTTTTCTTGCAGTCTCTGGCACACCGCTAGTGCAATCCACCCAAATACAGCCTTGTTTTAGTTGAGAATTCGCAATTAAATTTTCTACATCTTGGCTAGTCGGTAGGCATGAAAAGATAATATCTGCTTGTAGAGCTTGTGTCAGGTCTACAGCCTCCGTACCAAAGGTTTGTTCATGTTGCTTTGCTTTAGCAAAAGTACGATTCCAAACATAGACTTGGCTACATACTTGGGTTAAATGGGAAGCCATGTGCCATCCCATTGCACCTAAACCGATAAATGAAACACTTTGAATCAAGGAGTTTCTCCAGAATTAGAGATGTGGGACAGAATTAAGCGGTTCTACTGATTTTTCAATAGATTGACTTTCAGATTTTTCCGTTCTGTTGAGTAATAGGTTAAGCACAATTGCTGCAAGTGTCGCAGTTCCAATACCCCCTAGGTCAAATGGCCCAATATGTAGGCTTAAATTACCAGCACCCATAATCAGGCTGACTGCTGCAATAATTAAAGTACTATTTTTGGTGAAATCAACTTTGTTATCGATCCAAATTTTTGCTCCAGCCACAGTAATTAAACCAAAGACAACAATGGATGCACCGCCTAATAAAGCGACAGGGATGGTACTAATGATTGCTCCAAATTTAGGAGATAGACCGAGTAGAATTGCAAATAGTCCCGCAACCACAAAAATAGTCGTTGAATAGACTTTAGTTACAGCCATTACTCCAATATTTTCAGCATAAGTCGTCATGCCTGTACCACCAACAGAAGCTGATAAACTTGTACAGATACCATCTGCAAAAAAAGCACGCCCCATATATGGCGATAAATTACGTTCTGTCATGGCAGAAACCGCTTTAAAATGTCCCAAGTTTTCAGCGACTAAAATAAGCGCAACAGGTGCAATCAATAAAATAGCTTTGGCATTAAAAACAGGTGAGTGAAAAGTGGGTAGGCCAAACCATGCAGCTTGACTGATTGCATTAAAATCGATGGGTTTGCCTAACCCTAAGATATTGGTGAGTAGAAAATAAATAAAATAAGCACTGATGAGCCCGATGAGTAATAGAAGGCGGCGAATCATACCTCTTGTAAAAACAGCAACAGCACTAATGCATAAAATGGTAATGACAGCCATCCACGTGTCAAAGCTATTTGTCGAAACGCTTTTAATTGTTACAGGTGCAAGGTTTAAACCAATAATCATGACAATTGCACCAGTGACCACGGGTGGCATGAGTTTTTCAATCCATGCAGTTCCAGTTTTCATCACAATTAAACCGATGCATGCATAAACCAAACCGCAAATGATTGTACCGCCAAGCGCCACAGCTAAATTGGGATTTGATCCAACCCCTGCATAGCCTGTGGCGGCAGCGACTGCGCCAATAAACGCGAAGCTTGATCCGAGATAGCTAGGCATACGCCCACCTGTAATTAAAAAGAACAAGATGGTGCCAATACCAGTAATAAAAATGGTGAGGTTCGGATCAAAGCCCATGAGTAACGGAGCTAAAACAGTTGCTCCGAACATAGCAAAAGCATGTTGTAACCCCAAAACAATACTTTTACCGGGAGGGAGATATTCATCAATTTGTACGGGAGTTTCTAAATTACCTGTGTGCGGCTTAAATTTAGGAAACCAAGATTCTTTTGTTCGCATAACAGATCCTCTTTTTCATTTTTATCTGCATTAGCATGCTGTTTGTAATTCGCAATAACTGCGGTTGAAGTACATAAGTGCATTAAGTCCACTTTGGTGTTTCATTGCTTTGACTGCACAAAACAAGACGTCATGACTACCGATACTCATGCTTTGTACAATTTCACAATCAAATGACACCAAGGCCTCATTCAAAATCGGAGAACCAGTGAGTAGCTTGCTCCATTCCCCATGAGCAAAGCGTTCTGGCATTGGTGTTTTTCCGCCGAATATTGTAGATAGCGTACTTTGATGGGCAGCTAAAGTATTGACACAAAGCACCTCGTTTTGTTTAAAAGTATTAAACACAGATGCTGAGCGATTGAGACAAACCAATAGTGTCGGTGGTGTATCGGTTACGCTACATACAGCGGAGGCTGTAAAGCCAGCCTGTCCCGCAGGTCCATCTGTCGTGATGACATTCACTGCTGCTCCAAGATTTGCCATGCCTTGTCTAAAAGTATGCTGATCTACTTCTAAGTGTGTTGAGCATGTTTGAGCCTGCTGAATAGCAGATGGAGTTAAAACCTGTTTCTCTTCTCTTTTTTGCATGATTGCTCTCCAACCCCAATGCATGATCATTACAATGAATCGAGGCTAAAACATCACATCAGTTATGATGCTGAAGGTTTTTATCAGTGACATCGTTTATCCCACATGGGCAATCGATGCAATTTCAATTAAGGCATCAGGTTTCACCAAGCCGCACTGGATACAAAAGCGAGCAGGTTTGTCACCCGGAAAATATTCTGCATATACCGTATTTACTGCGCTATAGTCGGCCCAATCTTTAATGAAAATGGAATTGAACGTTACGTCATCCATGGTGCCACCTGCAGTTTCAATCACTTTTTTGATCGTTTCTAAAATATGGCGAGTCTGTCCTGCGGCATCACCAATACAGACCACATTATTATTTTCATCAAAAGCCAATGTGCCTGAGACATACACAATATTGTCTGCTTTGGTTGCAGGAACATAGGGTGCAAGTGGTGCCGCTGTTCCTTCAGGAATAACAACTTGTTTAGACATAAGATGCTCCAAATCAAAAAATTTAGATAAAATTAAATGCATGAATTAGGCAGATTGCTGTAGCAATGTTGATGCCGAATCAAAGGTTTCAATAAAGCTATTGGTGTCAGATACCCAGCCAAAAAAAGTTTTAATGTTATATAGCGCTGCGTCGTGAGCCTCTTGAGGTCCGGCTTGATAGCAAGCATCTTTAAGTGCAACACCGAAATATTCCAAAAAGAAACCATCACGTAAGGTCGACTCGACACAGACATTGGTGGCAATACCTACAAAGACCAAATTACGAATGCCACGAGCACGTAAAATGCTGTCGAGAGCGGTGTTAAAGAAACCGCTATAACGTGGCTTTTCAATAATGATGTCTTGTGGAAGAGGTTTTAACTCATCAATTAAAGCAAAGTCCCAACCGCCTTTAGATAAAAGTTGGCCTTGTAACTCGGGGCGTTTACGCATGGTTTTTAAGGCATTGGATTTATGAAAATTTGGTGAGCCTAAACCACCAGCCTCAACGTAGTTTTTATCCCAACCATTTTGGAAATAGATGACCTGAATCCCTGCACTATGTGCAGCATCGATCGCCTTTTTAATATTTTCGACTACAGGTTTAGTCTTTGAAACATCAAAACCTGCTAAATCTAAATACCCACCTAAAGAGGTGTAGGCATTTTGCATATCAATGACAACAAGCGCAGTTTGTTCTGCTGCTAGTTGAATATGTTCAGGTTCGGCTTTTAATACTTTGCCTGTACCAATCTGTGCCGTGAATTCTGCACACACAATATTAGACATTTCATTCATGCGCTTTTCTCCAAAACAGTTGGTTCGGCTTGCTCTGCCAGTTCGGTAACGACACTTTCACGACATTTCATGAGCGGTTGAATGCGTTGACCAAAATCTTCTACACCTTGTACAAAGTCATCAAAGGTCAACAAAATTCCTTCTGTACCTTCAATCTCGGAAATTTGATCAAGCATTTTTGCGACATTTTTAAAAGAGCCAACAATGGTGCCCATATTGATATTGACTGGAGAAACACTAGAGGCCATGTGACGAATATTGGTGTCAGTGCCAGACACTTTATCTTTTGCACCTTGGTCTTGTAGCCAACGAATAGCTTCCATGTCCGCACCATCGTTATAGTGTTGCCATTTCTGCATTGCAGCAGCATCTGTTTCGGCTGCAATTACCATAAACAACACATAGGTCTGTACATTCCGTCCAGTTTTGTCAGTTTGAGCTTTTAAACGATCATTAATTTCGGCATAGGCTGTCGGTGTGTTTAAACCTTTTCCAAAAACAAAGTTGTAATCGGCATATTTTGCGGAAAAAGCTAAACCAGCATCAGACTGTCCTGCACAGATAATTTTCATATCAGCTTGAGGCTGTGGTTTGACCTGACAATCATTCATCTGGAAGAACTCGCCTTTTAGGTCTGATTTTCCGGTTGCCCAAAGTTCACGCAAAACTTCGACATACTCAGATAAGTAGTCATAGCGCTTAGCAAAATATTCATCGCCAGGCCACATACCCATTTGGGAATATTCAGGCATTTGCCATCCCGTCACGACGTTTAGTCCAAAGCGACCGTTGGAAATCGAATCTATGGTCGATGCCATACGTGCCACAATTGCAGGAGGCATGACTAGTGTTGCAGCGGTTGCATAAATTTGGATTTTACTGGTGACAGCGGCGAGACCTGCCATGAGGGTAAATGTTTCCAGGTTATAGTCCCAAAACTCAGTTTTTCCGCCAAAACCACGTAACTTAATCATGGAAAGGGCAAAGTCAAAACCGTAGTGTTCAGCACGCTGTACAATTTGTTTGTTTAATTCAAAGGTAGGTTTATATTGCGGTGCATTTTCTGAAAGCAGCCAGCCATTATTTCCAATTGGACAAAAAACGCCGATCTTCATCTTGATTCCCCATCGTGAGTTTAGGAAGTCGAACTGAAAGCTATAAACGATATAATTTTCAGTATTTGTTTGTATTTTTAATAATGCATAGCGCGTGCCAACTTTAATATTTATATATTTATCAATGTATTGAGTTTATTGTTTGGTATAATTTTTATCAAATGGTAAAAAATAATGCGATTGTGCACCAAGGAGGAACTAACTTTCTTCATTGTGCATCATTTGATCAATTTTACTTTTGGAGTGTGTATTACATCCAATTTTATAAAACAGCAGAACAAAAAAAGGCGACATTGAAGTCGCCGTGTAGGACTAAAGTATTTCTCTTTTGAGATTGAAGAGGGTGTTATGGACTTAACTCATTCCACTCGACAAGCCTCTTCAAAATTTAAACGAGGAAGGCGTGTATAAACTTTCTGAGGGTCGCCATAGCCGATGTTAATGATGAGATTAATATGATGATTTGTCCCTGCAAAAAATAGCTCATCAACTTGTTTCGCATCAAAACCAGACATTGGACCCGTATCTAAACCTAAACTACGGCATGCCATAATTAAATATGCAGCTTGCAATGAACTATTACGAAAGGCAGTTTCATGTGCTACGGCATCACTTGATGTAAACCATGATTTTGCATCGGCATACGGAAATAGTTCTGGCAGTTTGTCATAAAATCTTGCATCGGTTGCAACCAAAACAGTGACAGGAGCTGTTATCGTCTTTTCTACATTGCCAGACGACAATGCTGGCTTGAGTTTTTGTTTAGCTTCAGGTGTTGTTAAAAATACAAAACGAGCAGGACTACAGTTGGCAGAAGTCGGTGCCATTTTGACCAGATCATAAATTTGTTGAATTTGCTCGGGGCTGACGGCTTTATCTAACCACGTGCTGTGGGTTCTAGCTTCTAAAAAGAGTTGATCTAACATATTTAATGTTTTTGCATTCATGATAAGGCCTTAATGCTATGGAAAAATTGAATGAAAGTTTGATTTAGTTGTTGAGATTCGATCACTGTGGAAGCATGGGCACCAGAGGGTAAAATGCAGAGTTGACCATGACCAAGTTTGGTAAAAAGATCTTGTGATTTATGTGCTGGAACTAAAAAATCATCTTGATTGGCAACGATATGAATTGCAGTGTCTTGTAGTGCTTGTACGTGCTCTGATTGTAATTGAAAGCGCATCAATGCTTTGAGTCGTGCAAATACATTTGTCTTGGGCGGAAAACCTTGGAGCTGAATATCTTCGGTACTTTTAATGTGGCTATGATTCTGAGAAATCCATGCTGGAGGATACAAAAATAATGCCTGTGCATGCACATAGGCTTCAGCACCTGCTGACGCTAATAATGCGATACGGGCATCAAAACATTTTTGTGTATGGGCATCTAGCTCATCCCACGCATTAATCAGTGTCAGGCTGAGCATGGTAATTGAGCTAGATTGTAGTTGCTTTGCGAGTTCCATTCCGATGATGCCACCCAAAGCATGCCCGATCATATGAAACTCATGAATTTGAAGATGTTCTAATAAATGTAGTACTTGATTTGCCATGTCACACATATGGTAGTGTGCAGGTAATAAAGCACTGTCTTGGTGACAGCCTTCTTGGTCATAAGTCACGATGTTGAAATGCGTACTCAACGATTCAAGTTGTGGGCTCCAAAAACTAGCATGACCACCTAAGCCAGATGAGAAAATCAAATAAGGGGCGTCTTTTTGAGATGAACACGGATAAATATAATATTTCATTTTTTACCATTTGATAAAATAATGAAAAATTCAAAAGCAATTTATATGCCTGAATTAATCAGTAATGGCAAATTGAGACAATATTTAGCGCAAAAGATTTAGATTGTAGAGGAAGGCAAATCAATGTGATGATTAAGCCAATGATATTTAGATTGAGCTGAGTAGGTGTCAGAAATGGATATACATATTAAAAGAATTTATGAAAATGCTGAGCCTAGTGATGGAAAGCGAATATTGGTTGACCGTTTATGGAGTAGGGGAATTAGTAAGGAGAATGCCCACTTAGATTTGTGGCTAAAAGAAATAGCACCATCGACCGAGCTTAGAAAATGGTTTCATGCTGCAACACCAGATCATTGGCAAGAGTTTAAACAGCGCTATTTAAAAGAGCTTGAGACCAATTCCGCAGTTCAAGAGCTACAACAAATCGCATTGAAGAATACGATCACACTTTTATATTCAGCCAAAGATGTTGAAAACAATCACGCAATTATTTTGAAAGAATATTTATTAAGTAAAAACTTAAAATGAATATATAAATTTTTTTTTGGTAAAAGTCTCTTATTTAAAACTTTAAAAAATGAGTCATATCTCGCATAATATACTTTTTGAGATTTTTTTCATGTCTTTGCCAAACTGCCCAAAATGCCAATCAGAATATACTTACCAAGATGGCGACTTATTGATTTGTCCTGAATGTTCACATGAGTGGAAAGAAGGAGAAGCATCAGCAACTGAAGAACAAGAAATTATTAAAGATGCAAATGGAAATGTCTTGGCAGATGGTGATAGCGTCACTGTAATTAAAGACTTAAAAATTAAAGGTTCATCTTCAGTCGTTAAAGTAGGGACAAAGGTAAAAACGATTCGTTTAGTTCCAGATGCAAGTGATGGCCACAATATTGATTGCAAAATTGATGGTATTGGTCAGATGAAGCTAAAATCTGAATTTGTAAAAAAAGCTTAAACTGTTAATTATTATTACATTTCAGCAGAGATATATGTCTATATCTCTGCTTTTTAAATTCCTAACATCATTATAATTTTATTACGAAAAAGTATAAAAAATGGACTGTTCAAGGAATATTTACGCCTTTATATTGTCATTAATAACAAATAACTTTCGTCCAGAATAATAACGAAAGTCATACCCACACCAACAAAAAAATGAGGTTTTTATGGCAGGATGGTACGAAATTTCACAAGCGAGTGATGGTCAATATCGTTTTATTTTGAAGGCAGGAAATGGTGAACCTATTTTAAATAGTGAGCTATATAAGGCAAAAGCCTCTGCTGTAAATGGTATTGAATCAATTCAGAAAAATAGTGGTGATGACGCCCGATATGAGCGTTTAACTGCAAAGAATGGGAAACCTTATTTCAATTTAAAAGCTGCAAATCATCAAATTATTGGCACGAGTCAGTTCTATGCAAGTGAAGCTTCACGAGATAAAGGAATTGAGTCGGTTAAAAACAATGGTTCATCAACCAATATCAAAGACTTAACCGTTCAGGCATAAAATTGAGTTAAAAAAAAGCAGCTTCGAAAAGCTGCTTTTTTATTTAGTATTTATGAACGCGCTAACTTAGCTAAAAGCTCTTCTTTAGTTAAATTGCTAGCTTCAGCATCTCGGCGGCCTTTATATTCAAAAGTCCCAGCATCAAGACCTTTTTCACCAATCACAATACGGTGTGGAATACCCATTAATTCAAGGTCAGAGAATTTAACGCCTGGGCGTTCGTTACGATCATCAAGTAACACATCAAAACCTTGAGCTTGAAGTTCTGCATAAAGAGACTCTGCTGCTTCAAGAGTACGTGGTGATTTGTGCGCATTCATTGGAACAATTGCAATTTCAAATGGTGCAATGGCTTGAGGCCAGATAATACCTTTGTCGTCGTAGTTTTGTTCAATTGCAGCTGCAACAACACGCGTTACACCAATACCGTAGCATCCCATAGTTACTGTAAATGGTTTGCCATCTTCACCTAGAACTTTACAGCCTAAAGCTTCAGAGTATTTAGTACCTAGCTGGAAAATATGACCTACTTCGATACCACGTTTAATTTGTAGTGTGCCTTTGCCATCTGGAGATGGATCGCCTTCAACCACATTACGTAAGTCAAAAACTTCGCTAATTTGCGCATCACGTTCCCAGTTTACGCCAACCGCATGTTTGTCCGCTTCATTTGCACCCGCAACGAAGTCAGAAAGAACCGATGCAGCACGGTCAACAATTACGGTTAAGCCTTTTTCGACTAAACCTTGTGGACCTGTAAAGCCAGCAGTTAAACCAAATGCTTGAAGTTGTTCTTCAGTTGCAAAAGTAAGAGGTGCAGCAACTAAAGGATGTTTCTCAGCTTTAATCTCATTAAGTTCGTGGTCGCCACGTACAAATAGAGCAACGACAGGAACATTACCTTTTTCATCAGCAACGCCTTGAACCAATAATGCTTTAACAGATTGCTTTGGATCAGCATTTAAGAATTGGCAGACATCATCAATCGTTTTTTGGTTTGGCGTTTCAACCAATTTAAATTCTTGTGTCGGTGCTGCGCGTTCACCCACCAAAACAGCCTCAGCCATTTCAACGTTTGCTGCATAATCAGATTCAGTTGAAAATGCGATGTCATCTTCACCACTAGCCGCCAATACGTGGAATTCGTGTGAAGCTGAACCACCAATAGAACCTGTATCAGCTTGTACTGGACGGAAATCTAAACCTAAGCGAGTGAAAATACGGCTATAAGTGTCGTACATCACATCATAAGTTTCTTGTAATGATTCTTGAGTTGCATGGAAAGAATAAGCATCTTTCATGATGAACTCACGTGAACGCATTACACCAAAACGTGGACGAATTTCATCACGGAATTTGGTTTGAATTTGATAAAAATTTACAGGAAGCTGCTTATAACTTTTTAATTCGTTACGCGCCATATCTGTAATAACTTCTTCATGCGTTGGCCCAAGTACAAATGGGTTCGTATGACGATCTTTAAAACGTAATAACTCAGGGCCATATTGTTCATATCGACCTGATTCTTCCCAAAGACTTGCAGGTTGAGTCACGGGCATGAATACTTCCATTGCGCCTGAACGGTTCATTTCTTCACGAACAATCGCATCTACTTTTTTAAGCACACGTGTTCCCGTCGGCAGCCATGTATATAAACCAGATGCCAATTTACGAATCATCCCCGCACGTAACATGAGCTGGTGTGAAATCACTTCAGCATCATTTGGGGTTTCTCTCAACGTTGCAAATAAAAAGCGGCTTGCGCGCATGGAAAAAGTCCTAAAAGTTAAGCGTTATAAAAACGCAGATTATACGATAATCGCTGCATTATGACATGAATCGTCGTGTTTGACGCAGCATAAAGTTTTTCAAGTCATCCAGATAAGTGAAAATGACGGGTACAACCACAAGAGTCAACAGAGTAGAGGTTATCACACCACCAATAACCGCATGAGCCATTGGTGCGCTTTGCTCACCGCCTTCGCCGAGACCTAAAGCTAAGGGAACCATCCCCATCACCATAGCACTTGTGGTCATCAAAATTGGACGTAAACGGGTCTTACCAGCTTGTAAAATAGCGTCATAACGGCTCACACCCTGATCCATCGCTTTCTTAATAAAATCGATCAGCAATATCGCATTTTTAGTGACAAGCCCCATCAGCATGATAATACCAATAATCGAAAACAGATTTAGGGTGCTTTGGAACAAGAATAGGGCAAGAAAAACACCAATCAATGACAAAGGTAAAGAGGCCATAATTGCTGCGGGATGAATAAAGCTATTGAACTGAGAACCTAACACGATATAAATAAATACAATCGATAGGGTAATGGCTGTTAATGCGTATCCCGCAGATTCAGCCATATCGGCGTTTGCTCCTTGAGTATCGAATGTATAGCCCGCAGGTAACTTAAATGCCTTTTGCATTTTGTCGATGTCTTGACCAATATCTCCGCTCGGGCGACCAGAGGTATTTGCCTCAATAAGAACCTCACGTTCAAGATCACGTCTGTTAATTTGCGAAGCCCCAAGTTTTTCTTCGGTCGTTGCGACGGCACTCAATGGAACTAATATATTTTGTCCAGCTGCATTGGTTTTATTAGAGTTGATATATAAATTTTGCACATCTTGCGGAAGCATACGTTTATTTTCATTTAAACGTAAATTCACATCATAAGTTTCGCCGTCACGATCTTCCCAAGTGGTGACATTATCGCCCGCAATTAATGGTCGAATGGCATTCGCAATTTGGGAAACAGATAAGCCCAAATCACTTGCTAGCACGCGATTAATATGAACACCTAAAGTCGGTTTAGGTTCTTTCAATGAGCTTTCTAAATCAACTACGCCTTTAATTTTTTCCATTTCAGCGATAAAGCGATCTGAAATTTTTTGTAGTTCATTTAGGTCAGATCCTTTAATAGAAATCATGATTGGCTTTTGTCCGCCAGAGACAGAGTCTTGTGCTGCGGCAACAGAAGTTACTCGAATACCCGCTACAGTTTGCAAACGATCACGGAACTCATTGTTGAGTGTATTCAGATCTGAGCTACGTTCTTGTTTCGGTTTTAAGGTCACCCCTAAACCAGCATGGTTTTTACCAGAGTCTACTTCACTGTTAACCACGCCATAAGTAGAAACCACATCAGGGAATTGTCTAATAATTTGATCGACCTGATGTAATTTGGCTTGGGTATATTCTAAAGAAGAATCTACAGGGGTTTCGAACTGGATACGGACTTCACCTTTATCTGGTGTAGGTACAAATTCGGTTCCAATCAGTTTCGATAGCCCTAATGCAGCAAATAATGAAGCGATTGCAACAATGACTGTAATGAAACGGAAGCGTAGAGCAAGCTTTAATAGCTTTTCATAAACATGAGTAAGCCGATCTAGCAAATTAGAAATATGGTTAAAAAAACGTTGTAGCCAATTATCTTTTTTCTTTACAGGATCTTTCCAGTGAGCTGAAAGCATTGGATCGAGTGTAAAGCTAATAAACATTGAAATTAAAACAGCCGTACTGACCGTTACACCAAATTGATAAAAGAAGCGTCCAATCAGACCACCCATAAAGGCTACGGGTAGAAAGACTGCCACAATAGTAAGCGTGGTTGCGAGTACTGCTAAACCAATTTCTTTTGTCCCTTCAAGAGCAGCGGTCACATGGTCTTTGCCAAGTTCAGTATGTCTGACGATATTTTCCCGAACTACAATTGCATCATCAATGAGTAAACCAATACTGAGTGATAAAGCTAACAGCGTCATCATGTTAATGCTAAACCCGAAAGCCCAAATAAAAGTTAAGGTTCCGAGCAAAGTAATCGGTAAGGTTAAACCGGTAATAACTGTAGAGCGGAAAGAGCCTAAGAAGAGTAAAACGATGAGAACTGCTAAAGCAGCACCTTCAATAATGGTTCGAACAACATCTTTGATTGAAGCGCGAATACCTTTAGAGCTATCAGCTACGACTTTGTAATTTAAGCCCGCAGGCATTTGATCTTTTAATTTCTCTAACGTTTGATAAGTCTGATCGACGACTTTAATGACATTGGCATCGGAACTTTTTAAGATATCGACTGAGACCGCAGTTCTTCCATTATAGAAGGCACTCGATTGTAGTTCGGCTTGCGTGTTCTCAACAGTTGCCACTTGCTTTAAAAAAATGGGTGAACCATTTTTATTGGCAATCACCAAATCACCGAATGCAAGAGGATGGATAACTTTCGATTGAATCTGTACGACCAGTTCAGAATTTTTTTGCTGTAAGGTACCTGCAGGCACTTCAATATTTTCATTTTTTAGCGTGTTAAGGACCTGATCAATACCAATGCCGTAGCTTTGCAATTGTGCAGGAATAACCTTTATTCGTATTTGCCGTTTAGCATCGCCCAATAAATTCACATTACCGACACCCGAAACCGTTTTAAGCTGAGGTACGATTTTTTTATCTACATACGAACTTAATTGCGCCAAACTCATGCTGTTTGATTCAAATACGACTGACATGATTGGGCTAGAAGAGGGGTCATAGCGTTGCACAATCGGTGTATCAATTTCATCACGGAACTGCGCTGTGGCGGGTGCAATTTTGTCACGAACATCTTGTGCCGCGATCGCTGAAGAAGTATCAAGATTAAACTCGGCAATCACCATTGAAAGGCCTTCACTTGAGCGTGAGGTAATCTGTTTAATTCCTGAAATAGTATTAATTTGATCTTCAAGTTTTTTTGTTATATCTGACTCAACCGCTTCTGGTGATGCACCCGCATATTGTGTAGTGACTACTACGAATGGGAAATCTATATTCGGAAACTCTTCGACAGTCATACGTTTCCAAGATGCCAACCCGAGTACCATTAAGCTAAGCATCATCATAATGGTAAAAACGGGGTATTTCACACTGATTCGAGTAAACCACATACGCTATTTGCTACCTTATTTATTTTTGTCGGTTGTAACCGTCACTTTTTTATTAATGTCGGAATCTTCAAATTGAATACGGCTGACTAGATCTGTGCTTTGTAAACCTTCGACTAAAGCAATATTGTCGTTATAACGCTGTTCAACCACCCGAATTTTAACTTTTTGAATGGTGTGATTGCGTATCACCCATACAAACGGATCATGTTGTATATTTTGAATACTATCTAAAGGAATAGTTTGGCCTTGATGAGTGTCATTGCGCAAAATGTTTCCATTAATGAAAGCTCCAATACTTAACGAGTCAATTTTTTCTTTAGGAGCAGCAAAAAACTCAATTTGTCGACTATCTTGATCTGCAACAGGTGAAATGCGAGTTAGCGTTGCATTTAATTGTTTAGAATTGCCCTGAATTTGATATTGAATGTTGCTACCGATCTTAAGCGCAGATTGCTGTTCAATTGGCAACTTGGCTTGTATTTCAAGTTGATCGGGATTTACGATTTCAAATAGTGTTTGTCCAACTGAAACAGTTTGACCGGGTTCAACTTGGCGTTTAGTAATCACACCTGAAATTGGACTAGTAATAATTCCGTCTTGATCCGCTTTTTTAGCAATATCAACATTGGCTTGTTGTGCTTTTACACTTTCAAGCTGGCCTTTATAGTCAACCTGACTTTGTTCAAACTCGACACGAGCAATAAAACCCTGATTAAATAATCTTTGTTTTCGGTTCATCAAATTACGAGCAAGTTCAGCTTGTGACTGAGCTGATGCAAGGTTGGCGCGTGCTTGCGCTAATCGTGCAACATTGTCCTGATTATTCAATCTCACCAGAACTTGACCTTTTTGTACCTGTTGGCCGACATTTGCAGTGACATTCGTCGCTGTTGCGCTTACTTGCGCCTGAATGGAACTTTGCTGAACCGCACGAATAGTTCCTGTAAATGCAGTTTGAGAATCAAGAGCTCCTTCTTTAACTGCAATAAGATCTTGAGGAATAAGCTCAATTTTTACAAGAGCTGAGGCTGAGGTTTGAGTTGTTTCTTGCTGATTACATGCAGCTAAAATTAAACATAAACTAATAATACTCAGTTTAAAAAAAGTAGAAGGGGTGAGATGCATTGTGTGCATACAGCATCATCCTATAATTCAAATTTTATTTTGCCCCTATTCTTGATAAACCTTTGCAGTTATTCAAGCTTTTTTAAACGATCGATAATATTTTCATACTCATTGTTGGTTCGGTTATAGGTCTTGGAAAGTGTTTCAAGTGTTTGTTTAACCCGATTAATATTATTTAGATTGTTTTCAATCAAAGCCTTATGACGCTCAGGAATCGGTTCTCCTTTTCTGAAATACTCCATTTCCTGACGCTTAAATAAAATTTTGTCTTGTTGTAATTGATTAAGTTGTTCCTGCTGATAATTAATTTGCTTTTTTATAGACACTAATGCCTGATCTCTTTTAATCGAAGCTGTCTTACTATTGCTATAAGCTTTTTTTAATTTGATATCTTGTTCTTTATGTCGCGCCAATAATGCCCGTTGACTCGATTGATTTAAATCAGCTTCAGCATTATAAGAGTGGTTTCTTTTTATTACTTGCATATTACGATCTAGAGCTTCATAACCATAACGAATATGAGCAGGTGTGACCGATGTACTAATATTGGCAATACCATGTTGGTCATAATAACGATACCAAACCGCTTTAGGTGTGTCGGCAATAGCAACACTAGAGGGTAAGAAAAAGAGTGATCCGAAGGAAATAATGCCTATAGATACAGACAAACAGTTCCTGTAAAAGGCATATTTCATCCTGTCATTCATTGAAAATCCCCAAAAAAGATAGCTAAGTCGCTTATTTTTAAATATTTAATCTTCATTATATTAATTATTATTTAGCTGAATAAAAATATAGTCATTATAAAAAAAATGATAATTTTAATTAAAGTGTGATGAGGTTAAAAGTTATTGTTTATAAATGAGAAAGTAGACAAAAATGCCTCATTGAAAATAGAAGGTGAGATATGTTAAAAATGCGTGTAAATGTGTAAAAACAAATTTAAGTTAAATTGCATTTATATTTTATTTTTATGGGGATGGAAGATTAAATGGAAGATGCATTCCAAAATCTGAAAGTAATGGTGATTGATGACTCAAAAACCATTCGCCGTACAGCAGAAACCTTATTACAGCGTGAAGGCTGTGAAGTCATTACTGCTGTGGATGGATTTGAAGCTTTGTCCAAAATTGCAGAAGCAAATCCGGATATTGTTTTTGTCGATATCATGATGCCTCGTTTAGATGGTTATCAAACTTGTGCTTTGATAAAAAACTCTCAAAATTATCAGAATATTCCCGTTATCATGCTCTCTAGTAAAGATGGTTTATTTGATCAGGCAAAAGGGCGTGTGGTAGGTTCAGATGAATACTTGACGAAACCTTTTAGCAAAGATGAATTGTTAAACGCGATTCGTAATCATGTAAGTTCATAAACAATAATTTGAGGGCAAAAAAATGGCACGTATTCTCATTGTAGATGATTCACCAACAGAAACTTTCCGTTTTAAAGAGATCCTAACCAAACATGGTTATGACGTGCTTGAAGCATCAAATGGTGCAGATGGTGTAACTCTTGCAAAAGCAGAGCAACCAGATCTTGTATTGATGGATGTTGTAATGCCGGGTGTAAATGGTTTTCAGGCAACACGTCAGATTACTCGTGATGAAGACACTAAGCATATCCCTGTTGTTATTGTGAGTACTAAAGATCAGGCAACTGACCGTGTATGGGGCAAGCGTCAAGGTGCAATCGATTATTTGATTAAGCCAATCGAAGAAAATCAATTGATTGATGTAATTAAACAATTTCTAAATTAACTCATCCATCCATAAAAACATAAATAACGGGCATTTTGTACCCGTTTTATAGGATCGAGTATGGCAGCGAATGGATTTATCGAGTTACTTCGTTTGTCTAAACGGGGTAATAAGAATTACGCTTCAGTTCAAAATGAAGCACAGCGATGGTCAGGAATTGCTTTTGAAATGAGAGGGCAATACTTCGTCGCACCACTTGGGGAAGTGTCAGAAGTAATCTATCCGCCAAAATATACACCTGTTCCAAATACCCAAAGTTGGGTAAAGGGATTGGCAAATATTCGAGGAAGATTACTTTCAGTGTCTGATTTGGCGCATTTTATTTTAGGGCAACGAAGTTCATTTTCGTCAACTCAAAAAGTATTGTGTATTAGCCATCGCGACCAGTATGTGGGGTTGGTCGTGGATCAGGTTTTGGGGATTCAGCACTTTAATAAAAAAAGCTTTTTTTCTCAAAGCTTAGACTTAGAGGAAAATCTAAAAGAATATTGCCAAGGTTATTTTCATCAACATAACCAACATTGGCATGTCTTTTTATTTAGTCGTTTATTGCAAAACCCACATTACATGAATGCATCGACAAAATTTATAAACTAATTTTTACGCTGTGAAAACAGAGTATTTTTCTGGGGAAAAGCTATGGGCTTTAAGCTTAAAAAGAAAGGCAGCAGTCGGGTTGCGTCCGAAAAATCGGGTGTCAATTTTATTGCAACAATCCAGTCAAAAATTGAGCAGTTTGCCAGTTTATTTGGGGAAAGTGAAAAGTCCAAGCCAATCCTATATGCAGCACTTTTATGTTTTGTGCTTGCATTAGTTTCTCTAGCCTATCTGTTCTATAACGTTCCACGTCATAACCAGTTAATTCGAAGTCTCGGTGAGTTGCGTTTGTTATCTCAAACGATTTCTAAACAAGCAACTGAAGCAACTGAGTCTGGCTCTCAAGAGGCAATCACCAAGCTACAGCAGTCTCAAAAAGACTTTAATGAAAACTTACTTGAGATTGAAAATATTCACGGTAAATCGACTGATGAATATCAAAAAGTTCAAGTTATGTGGACTGAACTTTCAAAAAACATCGATTTGATTTCAGCACATCAAAAAGTCCTTAACCAGTTATATGACACCAACATCTCTATTAGCGAAACCGTCCCTGAGATTCAGGCAGAATATAACTTGATGGTTGACCAAATGGCGCGTCAAGGTTTGCCAAGTAGTCAGGTAATTATTGCTAAAAACCAGGTATTTATTGCCGAACGTATTTTACGTTCTATTAACTCGGTATTAAGTGGTACCGATGGCAATGTATCGACTAGCGATTTTGGTGTAGACATTGATACGTTTGGTACGTATTTAAATGCTGAACTTAATGGTAATGCTGAATTGGGTGTTGATCGTATTGCTGATCCGGCTTTACGTGAATCATTAGAAAGTATTAAATCTGAATATGACAAAGTCTTAAAATCTGCTGCTGCCACGGTATTAAAAAATGGTAACCAGATTGTCAATGTTCGTCAGGCATCTTCTCAGATCTTCTCTAAATCAGATGTGATGTTAGATAACTTGGGGCATTTATCTGATGTAGCAAGAAAGAACTGGCTTACTTTATTGTTAGGTGCGGTGCTAATCAGTTCTTTAGCAGGCTTAATCTTCTCTGTATTTAAATTGATCACATTACGTAGTGTGATGGATAAGCAACGTGTTACTCGATTACAAGACGAATATGACCGTAACCAAAACGCGATTTTACGTTTACTTGATGAAATCGCCGATCTTGCAGATGGTGACTTACGTTCATATGCAACTGTATCTGAGGATTTTACGGGAGCAATTGCCGACTCGATTAACTTTGCGATTGACCAACTACGTGACCTTGTATCCCGTATTCATGAAACCTCTCAAGAAGTTGCTCGCTATACACAAGATACGCAGAGTATTACGAACCAATTAGCAGAGGCGTCTGAGCATCAGGCTCAAGAAATTGCTGGTGCATCAACAGCAATGAATGAAATGGCGCAATCGATTGACCAAGTATCTTCAAATGCATCTGAATCTGCTGAGGTAGCAGAGCGTTCGGTACAAATTGCCTCTAATGGTGCGCAAGTGGTAAACCGTTCAATTGAAGGTATGGACACAATCCGTGAACAGATTCAAGAAACGTCTAAACGTATTAAGCGATTGGGTGAGTCTTCACAAGAAATTGGTAACATCGTATCGCTCATTAACGATATTGCCGACCAAACTAACATTCTTGCATTAAACGCAGCAATTCAAGCATCTATGGCTGGTGAAGCAGGCCGTGGTTTCGCCGTAGTTGCTGACGAAGTACAGCGTCTTGCAGAGCGTTCTGCATCGGCAACTAAACAGATCGAAACTCTGGTTAAAACAATTCAGACTGATACAAATGAAGCTGTTATTTCGATGGAACAAACCACCACTGAAGTTGTGCGTGGTGCAAACTTGGCAAAAGACGCGGGTATTGCCTTGGATGAAATTCAAAAAGTATCGGGTGACTTGGCAAACTTAATTGCCAGCATTTCTGATGCAGCAAAACTTCAATCTGCATCTGCCAGCCATATTGCGACCACCATGACAGTCGTACAAGAAATTACTTCACAAACGACAACTGCAACCTTTGATACAGCACGCTCTGTTTCTGAACTAGCAAACATGGCAGAGTCATTACGTGAATCGGTAACGGACTTTAAATTACCTGATTAAATTGGGGATGAGAATAGCTGTTTCAGTACCGCTATTCTTCTAAAAAGTATTAACAACACCAGATAAATATTGGGGAAACAGCTATTTTTCTGGTGTTGACTCTGTCGTTTTTCTCCATTTAGGAGACAAGCAAAAGAAGCCTTTGCTATGAAAGAAATATTAAAAACTTTAACTGAAGCAATGATGCTACCGGAAGATAGCTACTCTCAACAAGATGATGAATTTCTTGAAATATTTGTCGAAGAAATTGAAGAAATTTTTGTTGAATTACAATCTTTGATTCACGAATGGATGCAATCTGAAAATGTTGCTACGCTTACTGAAATCCGCCGTCATTTTCATACATTGAAAGGTTCAGGGCGAATGATTGGGGCCAAATCTTCTGCTGAGCTTGCTTGGACTGTGGAAGATACGCTTAATCGGGTAATCAATCAGAGTCTCGGATTAACTCCTGACATCCAACAATATGTTCAGTTGGTATTTAAGTTCTATTTCTTTAAGTTAGTAGATGACTTCAAATCTAAAAAAAATCATACCCTAGACTTTAGGCCCCTAATTTTATTGGGACAACAATTACAGCAACAGCAAAGTATAGAACCCGCGTTAGACGAACTTTTATTATTATCAGATATTCTTACTGCTGAAACTCAAACTGGTTTAGAAGCGAATGACTTAGAACCAGAATCTACAGAAGTTTTAACTATTTTGACTCCAGAAGTTGCTATAGAAACTGAACAGACTCTTGCTGAAACCTTAATTTTATTTATGGAAGAAGCAGAAGAGCACTTAGCGACAATTGATCAGTTTTTGGAAAAAGAAATACATCAGCATGAAAGTTATAATGCTCTAATACGTGCGTTACATACATTACGTGGCAGCTCTGCCATGGCTCATGTAGAACCAATCTTTGAAGCTAGTACCAAAGTTGAGCATTTATTTAAAATACTATTACAAGAAGAGCTTTCTTCTCATTCAGAAGAAGTTTCATTACTCCGTGATTATCGTCAGTTTATTCGAAATAGTTTAGATCTATTGGCTGCACATTGCTCTACTGAGCAATTGGAATCTGATCTACAAAAATTTAATCAGGTTTGGGATGCTTACATGGAGCAGCATGGTGAGCATTCGAGCCCACTCATGCCTCCACATGGTTTAGTGTCTCAGCTATTACAGCTAGATGTTGCTGAATTACTTGATGCGGAATTAGACTTTGAGAAGGGAATACGTACAGAGTTTCCTCATTATCTTGAACGTTTAAGTGAACAAGCAGATGTTTTGCTGCAACATACTCAGTCGCAGGCAATGATTGGTTTATATGAATATACTAACCAGTTGAAAGAAAGCTACGACATATTGCTTGATCGACCTGATTTATTGCAATCAGATTATATTTTTGAAATTTATCAAAAAGCGCACCAACAATTAATTCAGTTATTTGATGCATTAGCTGCGGGACAAAGAGTAAGTATCATCGAGCAACACCAAAATGTCTTGGATGAGCTAAAACTATATACTCAATATATTCCAAATCTTAATTCCGAATCATTAGAAACTCATCAAGACGTTTTTGAACCATTGTTTAATGCTGAAGTTGAACAAACGGCGAATGAACCTCTGATAGAAAATGTATTCACTGATCAGGTCACCATAGGACAGAGTGTACAACTAGATCGACAGTTTATTTCGTCTGAGCATGTAAACCGTCATTTTGATCCAGATCTTTTAGATATTTTTCTTGAAGAAGCCGATGAGTTGCTTGAGGGAATGGATACAGATCTTAATCTTTGGGTTAATGATCAAGAAAACTTTGCCGCTCTCAATAATCTGATGCGTTATTTGCATACCTTAAAAGGTGGGGCAAATATGATTCAGGCAACTTATATTGGTTTAATTGCACATGAGTTAGAAAGTATTTATGAGCGTTTAATTCAAAAACAGTTGATAGTTTCGTCTGCTCTCATTGATTTTATTCGACTAGTTCAAGATGACTTGGCTGACCGTCTTCAAATAGTGCGTGAACAGCACCTAGATTATGCTGCTTCTCATACTATTCAAGCACTTAAAAATGCAGGTCAGGTATTTGATTCTCATATTAAAGAGAGCAAAACAGAACCTGAAACGTATGTTATACCTGAATTAAATTTTGAAGTATTACAACAAGAAGCGATAAATAATACGGCGTTAAACCTCAGTGAGTTAACTTCTGCTTCTGAGCAGATTGCTAAGTCTAATAATCAACTTGTTGAGCAAACCGAATTACAAGTTCTTTATGCTGATCACGATCATACAGAGAGTATCCCAGATCAAGATATTAATACTGTTGTCGAGCAGACATTCATGGAGGAAGCGGCCGAACTATTAGAAATGGCCGATCACTTATTAAAACAATGGTTCGAGCAACGTACTAACCGTAGTATCTTGCTTCAACTACAAAGAGCAGTGCACAGCTTGAAAGGCGGTTCCCGTATGCTGGGACTTGAAACCGTGCAAGCGATTGCTTATCAACTTGAGAATGCTTTTGAACAATTTGCGCTTCATCATTTCAGCTCAAATATTTATGACAACTTATTAGAGAGTGCAATTGTCTGGTTAAAAGAGGCAATTTTTAAACAAAATTATCAACACTTCGATGGTTTACAACAAAGTCTGGAAAATATCCAGTTCATTGAAAGAGCAATTCAAATTCCTAGTAAGTTAACTAGAACTGATCTATTCAGCACGGAACCTGTAATGAGTTTTGTGCAAGGTGACGGTACAGAACCACCGCCAATGATGGGTGAGTGGGAACAAGCACAACGCCTTGATCAAAATAATGAGATGATTCGAGTCTCGGCAGATTTAATTGAAAAAATGATTGATCTGTCTGGTGAAAATTCGATTAACCGTTCGCGAATTGAAATGGATTTAAGCCAATTTGGTCATACCTTAGCGGAAATGGAATTGGCTATTCAGCGACTTGCAGATCAGTTGCGTCGAATGGAAGGTGAATTGGAAACCCAAATTATTGCAAAGCACGGTATTGAGAACTCACGTTATACGGAATTTGATCCTTTAGAGATGGACCAATATTCTTCATTAAATCAGTTATCAAAGTCTCTTGCCGAGTCTGCATCGGATTTAGTAGATTTTAAAAATACATTATCTGAAAAGATCAGAGACACTGAAGGTTTATTGGTACAGCAATCGCGTATTCAGGCTGAAATTCAAGAAGGTCTTATGCGAACACGCTTAGTACCATTTTCTCGATTATTGCCTCGTCTGCAAAGAATTGTGAGGCAGACTTCTACCACGTTAAATCGACCAGCGGAGCTTTTTGTTAATAATACAGAAGGCGAGCTGGACCGGACAATGTTAGAACGTTTGGTTACGCCACTTGAGCACATGCTTAGAAATGCAATTGACCATGGATTAGAAGACCGTGCGCAACGTGAACAAGCTAAAAAACCAGAAACTGGACGCATTGAACTCAATATTCATCGTCAAGGTACAGATGTTGTAGTTACATTTAAGGATGATGGGCAAGGTATTGATATCGAGAAGGTTCGTCAAAAGGCGTTAATGTCTGGTTTGATTAATCCAGAGCAAGTATTAGAACATCAAGATATTTTACAGCTGATTTTCCATCCTGGTTTAAGTACAGCCGATCAAGTCACTCAGATTTCAGGCCGTGGCGTCGGACTGGATGTCGTGCAAAGTGATATTAAGGCCTTAGGTGGCCATGTGAGTGTCGACTCTGTATACGGGCAGGGAACTGTCTTTACCATACGTGTTCCAACGACAGTAGCTGTTAGTGATGCTTTAATGGTTAAAGTTGCTGATCAGCAATTTGCAATCCCACTGGCGCAGATTGATCGAATTGTACGAGTTTCACCAGCATCATTAGAACAATATTTCGGAAGTGAACAAGAGCTCTTTGAATTTGAAAATAAGCGCTATCCATTACGTTATTTATCTGAGTTTGTTGGTAATCAACCAATTCCGCGCTTAAGTGGAATGATGTATTCATTACCAGTATTAATGATTAAGGCAAATAATGGACAAACCGTCGCCTTATTAGTTGACCAACTGATTGGCTCACGCGCACAGATTGTAGTTAAGCCAATAGGACAACAATTCTCTAGCATTGGTGCGATTGCAGGAGCAACTATTTTAGGTGATGGTCAAGTTTGTCTAATTTTAGATGGACAAAATATTGCTCGCCAAATTCAATCTACTCGCCGACATAAATCGCTTAATGAAACTATCTATAGACAACGCGAGTCTGATGAGCGACGTCTTATCATGATTGTAGATGACTCGGTAACTGTACGTAAGGTGACGTCTCGCTTACTTGAACGTCAGGGCTATGATGTAGTCACAGCTAAAGATGGGGTTGATGCGATTGAGCAATTGGAAAATATTAAACCAGATCTCATGTTACTTGATATTGAAATGCCACGAATGGATGGCTTTGAGGTACTTAATCTCGTTCGACATCATGATCTACATCAAGATATACCAGTGATTATGATTACATCACGAACTGGTGAAAAACACCGTGAACGAGCATTTACTTTAGGTGTGAACCAATACATGGGTAAACCTTTCCAAGAAGAAGACTTACTTGACAATATTGATGCGTTATTCATGACATTTGAAGGGAGACTTGCCTAATGAAAAGTAATATAAGTACATCCTTAATTAATGAAATGGACCAGCAAGAGCTTCAGCATTTAATTACTGTCTCAACTGGTTTTATTGATGCATATATTATCGAGTGTCATCAGCAAGTGCCGATGCTATTGCCGCAAAATATAGTGTTATCTGCTATGGATGTTAAAAACGGTATCAAGCATATTGAATGGCATGATGTAAAACTCCCTGTTTATTCGGTTCACAACGAAATAGATTCTCGAGCAGTAGCTTTAGTCATTGAAAGCGAAGACATTAGTCAACGTTTTGCACTTGTGTGTAAATCGATGCCAGTTTCAGTTCGCCTGCGTATTTCTGAAGTCGTAGATGAAAATGACGATATACAAGAGTCTTTACAGCACCCAACTGTATTTAAATATATTCGTATGGACAATCAACGCTACCATGTTCCTAATTTGCAATATATTCAAAATTCATTTCATCTATAAAAAAAGGAACTCATTTTGAGTTCCTTTTTAACTTTTACTTAGCTAATAAATTTTCCAAAATTTGCTCATAAATATCAGTTAGTGGATCAAGGTCTTGTACATCAACATGTTCGTTAATCTGATGAATTGTTGCGTTTAGAACACCTAATTCCAATACCTGTGCGCCTGTTGGAGCAATAAAACGACCATCAGAAGTCCCACCACTCGTTGAAAGCTCAGTTTCAGTACCCGTTACGTTCAAAATAGCAGTTTGCGCTGCATTAACGAGTTCACCCACAGGTGTTAGGAATGGTAAACCAGAAAGATTCCAAACGATTTCGTACTGTAAACCGTGTTTATCTAAAATCTCATGCACACGTTGTTTAAGTTGTTCTGCTGTTACTTCTGTTGAATAACGGAAGTTAAAAGTAACTTCTAGTGCACCAGGAATGACATTTGTTGCGCCAGTGCCAGCATGAATATTTGAAATCTGAAATGATGTTGCTGGGAAATATTCATTTCCATTATCCCAAACAGTTTGGCACAGTTCTGCTAAAGCTGGTGATGCTTCATGAATTGGATTGCGCGCCAAATGTGGGTAAGCCACATGACCTTGCTTACCTTGAACTTTTAATACGGCATTAAGTGAACCACGACGACCATTTTTAACAATATCACCCAATTTATGAGTACTAGAAGGTTCGCCTACCAAACACCATGTCATCTTTTCGTTACGTTTTTCAAGAGTCTCAATCACTTTAACCGTACCGTTAATAGCAGGTCCTTCTTCATCAGAAGTAATTAGAAAAGCAATCGAACCCTTGTGATCAGGATGTTTTGTGACAAAACGTTCAGATGCAACGACCATAGCTGCAAGTGCTGTTTTCATATCGGCCGAACCACGACCATATAATTTTCCATCGCGAATTTCAGGTACAAACGGATCTGAATTCCATGCTTCTAACTTACCTGTCGGAACTACGTCAGTATGACCGGCAAAACAAAATACAGGTTCTTCAGTTCCGCGACGCGCCCAAAGATTGTCAACTTCACCAAAACGCATTGGTTCAATATGAAAACCAATTTTGGCTAAACGGTCTGCCATGATGGTTTGGCATGTATGATCAATAGGAGTAACAGAAGGTTGTTGTAACAGTTCTAAGCTAAGCGAGAGAGTGTCTGAATGGTTCATACCGAAAATTGCGTGCTGATCAGGTGAAATATAGTCCGATATAATAGGCGAATCTCTAAGGGATGGGTACGTAAAAATAAAAAAACCTTATCGGAATGATAAGGTTTTTGAAGTAACAACTCTAACTTACATTTTATCTTGTGTTTTTTCAGCAGTATTTGTTACAGCATCACCTGCTTTAGAAACATCTTGCCCAAAACCTTTAAACGTATTACACCCTGTTAAAATAACAGCAACCATTACAGACGCAGCTAAAACTTTTTTCATCATTTTCTCCGTTTAAATTTAATAATGAAGTAAATTTAGATTAAAAAACAAACGGAAAAAGAAACATGACTGTTTAATAGTAAAAACGTTATAAAATGTTTCTAGAAGCTTAAAACTTATTGTTAATTAGCTTAATTTTTGCAGGTGAGGCTTAATGTTTAAGTACGAAGGATGTCTAAACATATAAAACAAAACCTCTTCACTATTTTTACAATATAGACCGTCTGTCCACCAATGTGCTGGATTTGAAGTCTGCTCTTTATTTGGACACAACCATTCGTGTCTTTCCAATCGATAAAAAGAAGAATGGGGAATGGTAGTCCCCCAATATCCCAGACGACGCTTTAAATTTATCCAGTCTGGTAGCGACTTTTGAGAATTTAACTGAAGTGGTAGGTAGAGTTGTCCTTTTAAAACCGCAAAACGTTGTTGAATCCTAAAATTTAATGCCTCACAAAATTGGAATTGCTTATTCGTAAAATGATAAAGCTTCTTGCTTAAAGTATCTTGACGGTTTAATCCAATCCATTGCTCTAAATGTAAGTCTGCCTCGCCCAAATAGTATTTTAACGCGACCTCCCAATGTTCAATTTGTTGATTTTCTTTATTTAAAATTAAAAAATCCAGTTCACCTAAAGTTTTTGCTCCATCAATTTTTTGAATACTGTGACCTAAGAGTTGGTAAGGATGATAATTATCCTCTTGTAGCCAGAACCAAAGTAAATTCTCAAAGCGTAAGCCTAAGCGTGTACTTTTAAGTTGAGATAAAAACTGGATTAAAGGCTCTGGTGACTGATCGAGCTCTTTTAAACGTGGTAAATAATTTTGGAAATGCTCTTCCCATATTTCGGTTGGGTGCAGCTTAAAGTCGTGTTGTATAGAAAAACTTTTTGGTAATTGGCAAAGTAAATTTGGACTAGCAATACAAAAAGCCAGCTGTCGCACTATAGGATGTTGAAATTGAAGCCATGGTTCGAAATAGGAAGTTTTCACTGAGGCAATATTCATATATTTAATACTCGAAGTAATTCATCCTAATTTCATACGGGATCAACAAACAATATTAGAAAAACACTTTATACTAAAGCTAACAGCAGGTTAAGGTTTATATATGCGAACATTGTTCTGGCGCTCTTTGGTCGTGATTTTTATCACGCTAGGCATTATTGGAGCAATTTTACCAGGTATGCCCACAACAGTGTTTTTGATTCTGGCTGCATGGGCAGCTTCAAAGGGATGGCCACAAATGGATGATTGGTTATTAAACCATCCCAAATACGGCCCAACATTACGTGATTGGCGAGCCAATGGTACAGTACCACGTAAAGCCAAATGGATTGCAAGCATAATGATGGCAATCAGTGGCCTTATAATGCTATTTACTTCAGCACCGCTTTGGGTCAAGGTTTTTACTGATACTACCATGTTCATCGTTGCAGTTTGGTTATGGCTACGCCCTGAGCCAAAATTAAAAGATTGATAATCTTTTAATTTTGGCGCAAGACAAGCAGTGAAACTGCGCGTAGATAAGAGAAGATTGATAATCTTTTAATTTTGGCTCAAGACAAGCGGTGAAACCGCGCGTAGATAAGAGAAGATTGATAATCTTTTAATTTTGGCGCAAGACAAGTTCTTCATATAAATTTTTACTTAAACTCAAAGTATTTGAGTTGATATAAGAGAATAAGTTCAATGTCTCAATTTAAGCTCGAAGATGCAGATGTCCTCATCGATTTAGTAAATCAAACATTAACTTTGCCTAAACATAATAAGTTTTATGTCATTTCTACCGGAAAGAACGGAATCGGTGAGCAAGAGAATACTGGTAGGACTCCACGTGGATGGCATAGGGTTGCAAAAAAAATTGGTGCACAATCTCCTCAAAATGCGGTTTTTATTGCACGTAAGCCCACAGGGGAGGTCTATAGTAGTGAACTTGCAGCACAATTCCCTGAACGAGATTGGATATTGTCACGCATTCTTTGGTTAGATGGCTTAGAAGAAGGCTTTAATAAAGGTGATGGCCACGACACCATGCAGCGTTATATCTATATTCATGGCACACCTGATAAAGAACCGATGGGTGTTCCCATGTCACATGGATGTATTCGAATGCGTAATGAAGAAATCATTGAGTTGTTTGATTTAGTCGCTGAAGATGCATTGGTTTATTTGTCTGAGCAATCTTTAACCTAAAATAAGATTTTAAAAATTCTTATTTAATTAGCTGAATGATCAAAATATTAAAATAAGTGCTTAAATAAAATACAAAAAATTGTTTTTTACTTAATAATGACTTATTTTTAATCATTCATTCGCATTTTTTTGAAAAGTTGTCGAAAAGCGTTTGACACCTGTTAAAGATTCTCTATAATGCACCTCACAAACGATGAAGACGTTAAGGGCGCTTAGCTCAGTTGGTAGAGCGTCTGCCTTACAAGCAGAATGTCGGCGGTTCGATCCCGTCAGCGCCCACCAAGCCTTTACGTTAAGCTCTCAAGTGCAGCGGTAGTTCAGTTGGTTAGAATACCGGCCTGTCACGCCGGGGGTCGCGGGTTCGAGCCCCGTCCGCTGCGCCACTTAAGACTTAACATCGTTTACCCCACAATTGCGATATTGTGAAAGTGCAGCGGTAGTTCAGTTGGTTAGAATACCGGCCTGTCACGCCGGGGGTCGCGGGTTCGAGCCCCGTCCGCTGCGCCACTTTTCAGTTCGGGTTGTGTTTGGAAGATGATTTAAGATGTAAAAATTTTAAATCGAAAAATTAATAATTTATTAGTTTTTTCTTCTTGGGGCGCTTAGCTCAGTTGGTAGAGCGTCTGCCTTACAAGCAGAATGTCGGCGGTTCGATCCCGTCAGCGCCCACCATATATGTGACCATACTTTATTTTAAAGTATTGTAGTGCAGCGGTAGTTCAGTTGGTTAGAATACCGGCCTGTCACGCCGGGGGTCGCGGGTTCGAGCCCCGTCCGCTGCGCCATTCTCTTGATTCCCTTGTCTAGAGAATGTAGAGTATAAAGATACATTCGCTATCTTTTCTCATTAAGGGCGCTTAGCTCAGTTGGTAGAGCGTCTGCCTTACAAGCAGAATGTCGGCGGTTCGATCCCGTCAGCGCCCACCATAATTTCTATCAGAAATTTAAAATCTCCTAAATTCATAATATCTTTAAGTTATTCTTTTTATTGATCGCTAGTTCTTAATTTTTTAGCATTAGTGTTTTTTTACTCTTGCTGTTGATGGGCTTCCTCCTCCTTATTAAATTTCTTTATTAGTGGCTAAAGATATGAATCTAACCTGCAATTTATGATCTTCAGCTTAGATCAACTTTGTATTTGTACAGATCACTAATATTTTCACAAATAAAAAAACTGCTATTTTTTAAATAGCAGTTTTTTATTAAATTATTTTTAATATTCGTTTAAAAGCCATCCACTCGTATACGCGAAATATTCACGTAACCATGCATTGTAGCGAGTAGCTAATGGTGTCTCGGCCGCTACCCCATAAACTTGGGTATAGCCCTGTTTTTTTGCAATTGCTATTGCTCGAGGAATATGAAAATCACTTGTCACAATAGCGATTGGCTGGTCTAAGGTAATGTGGTGCTGTTCTAATAAGGGTTTACTATTTTTTAAGTTAAGCTCTGTGCTGGTACTTTTATCTTCAAGGATCATTTGATCTCTTGCGATATGATACTTTTGTTCAAGATAACGAGACATAACCAATGCTTCGCTTTCTTTTTCTGAAAAATCAAGACCACCTGTTAGAACAATCTGTGCTTGCTGCTGTTTTAGGGCTAGAGGGGCGGCCGTATCTAAACGTTTTGCAAGAATTGTGGATGGCTGACCATTCTCAACACCGCTTCCTAAGACAATAATTGCTTTTACTGGAGGAATATTATTTGAAGTATCTTTATTTTCTTTAATAAAGCTAAAGAAATAGCCTAAGCCAATTAACCATATCCAGAAGCATAACCATCCAAAACGCCAAAGTGTGTGTAAGCGATAGTGATAGAAGAAAAAGCGTTCTAAATGATAATAAAATAAGGAATATAGGCAGAAGAAAGCACCTAGAATTAAAGGAATAACGGTTCCTACATTAATTTTATTGAGACAAATTAGAACTAATCCATCTAGAAATAAAATCGAACCAATGATTGCTAGGAAAATACGGATCCACTTACTGACTTGCATTGTGCTTAGAGTTGCAATTTAAATTGCAGACAGTGTATGCAAAATCATTCTGAATGCAATAAAAAACCGAGTAAAGCATTTAAGCTATTACTCGGTTTTAGTTTTTATTGATCTTTAATAAACATCACGGCGGTAACGGCCTTGTTGTCTTAAATCATCTACCTGTTCTTCACCTAGAATTTCGATAAGTGCTTGATCGACTCCACTTGCCATACCATCAATACTACCGCATACATACAGAACAGCACCGCGTTCTACCCAGCTTACTAATTCTGCTGCATTCTGACGGATTACATCTTGAACATACATGCGTTGTTCTTGATCTCTGGAAAATGCTAAATCGAGGCGTTTTAACATTCCTGTGGTTTTCCATGCTTCAATAGTTGATGCATAGAAGAAATCACATGCTCTTTGACGTTCACCAAAAATTAACCAGTTTTCAGTGTAATCATGACGCGTACGGGTGTGTAATAGGCTCATTAAGCCAGCAATACCTGTTCCGTTACCAATACAAATAATAGGGCGGTTGTCATCAATAAGATGGAATGATTCATTGGTACGAATACGCAAGGCAATTTCATTATTAACTTGCGTATATTGAGTAAGCCAACCTGAACCTAAACCTAAGTTGCCAGACGCATCATATTGTTGGCGTACAACCAAACGAAGGACTTGCTGAGAAGGAATACTCGCAATCGAATACTCTCGCGTTGGTAGTGTTGGGAGCTGCTCTAATAAATGATCCAAATTGGCAAATGGTTCAATTTCACCAGTTAAATCTTTATTCCAAAGTGCTTTTTCGATTGAAATCTGCAATGAATCAACTTTTGAATTTTTAAGAATATGATGCTTTTGCAAAAAAGCATGAATGCGCTCAGGACTATTACCAGGCTGGATTTCAGCAATATCACCCGCTTGCCATATCGCTTCATGATTTGCTTTAAGTTCAATATTATAAGCAGGCTGACCTAAGCTATTTGGATTGAGTAAATCACGTTGCTGCAATGTCCAACTATCAAATACTTTTTCCAGATTTACAGCATGTAAATCTAATTTGGTTGCTTTAGCGAGAGATTGATTCCAATTTTGAATATCCGATGGGTTTGCATTATCAACTTCAATTGTATTGAAGAGAGCATGGGCACCATTTGCTTTAAGCCAAGCATCTACTGCATGGCCAAAACTACAATAAGTGTCTGGATATTCTTTAGAGCCCAGCGCTAGAACAGCATAGTTGATGTGCTTAAGATCCACATTCAATTTTAAAAGTTTTTTAGCAAAGCTTGTAGCAAGATCAGGAGCATCACCAGTACCATAAGTACTGATCACGAATAAAACCTGTTGATGTTGCTCTAAATCAGTTTGTGTTAGTTGCTGTACAGGTTTTACCTGAACAGGTTGATGAGCTTCTTGTAAACTTGTTGCCGTGCTCCAAGCGAGTTGTTCAGCTACGCCTGTTTGAGTTGCATAAGTAATAAGCCAAGGCTTTGCATTTGGATCAATGTATTGTCCTGCTAAAGACTGACGAGCCGCCTGTGTTAATTTTTTCTGTTTACGGCGTTTAAGATACAGCATCCACCCAGTAACCAAGAACAAAGGCATTGCTAGAGAAGCAAGCATCGCAACGAATTGATAAATTGGTCCAAAGAAGCTACCGCGGTGTACGGGTAACATGCTGCTCATAATCTTTTGATTAAGCTTTTTGTCTTCGTAAAGCTCCATCTTTTCGATGTTGCCAGTTTGATAATTATAGATGGCTTGGTTACGTGCCCGTTCGTGTTGTGGGGTAGCATCGACAAAGGTTAACTCAATTTTTCCATCATCTTTTTTCGGTAAGCTTAATGTTAGAGTCGAATAATCACGTCCAACCTGACTATTGAAGCCACTCCATGTTTGATTAAGTGCTGTAATGAGTTGAGTATTATCTAATTGAGGCTCTGATTTTTTATCATTATTACGGTCAGATTGTTTACCTTGCTGCATTCCACGATTTTGATTTTGAGGAGCAGCGCCATGATCTTGTCGTTTAGGTTGTTCAACTCCCATCACTTTGAACATGCCACTACGCCACCAATCATAAGACCAATATAGGCCTGTACATGCGAAAAGAAGATAAAAAACAATGACCCATGTGCCGACAACAGCATGTAGATCCCAAATAAAATTCCGGCCTTTGAGTTTCGGTTTAACAGCAAGCCATTGACGAGCAGAGTGCTTTTTAGGCCAACGTAAATATAACCCACTGAGTACGAAGTAAATTAGCATGAGTGCGCAGGCACCAGTAATTTGTTTACCAACTTCACCTGCTGTTAAATTACGATGAATTTGTTGTATGAGTAACAACAACTTTCGGCCTTTAACATCTGGAAGAATCTCAGCGTTATAAGGGTTCACCATCATATTATAGCCACGGCGTTCACCTTCTTTTTCAATATTCACCACAGAAGAAGAGGTGGGGTCCTTGGCGATCGTAATGCTATTAATTTTGATTTCAGGTTGGGTTGTATTGAAATGCTGGTAAAGCTGAGCAGGAGTTAATTTTGGAGTGTTTTCAGCTTGAACAACATAACTATCAGAATTCACCCATTTTAAAATTTGTTGGTCATAAGAATAAATTGCCCCTGTAACACCCATAATGGATAAGATGAGGCCAGCAGTGATACCCAGAAACCAATGAATTTGAAATAAAATTTTTTTAAACATGGTCGAAAATGTAAATATGATGGAGATCTTGTAACGAAGTATAGCCGAAGATTGGGGAGATAATATGGATTTTGGAGATAATATTAATTTTCATTATCATTTATTTTTAGCTTAATAAAAAACCTCCCTAAGGAGGCTTTTTATAAAATCTAGAATTACAAGGTTTTTGGTTCGCCTACAGATTCTTTTAAGTGTGTGCGAATTGTGTTGAACGAGAAGTTTTTCGAATCCATGCGCTTAGGTAGGATATAAGCACCTTGTTGTTCTTGGCCTTTTGGATCTTTTACTTTGAAATTGACCAAAATAAAATCAGGTGTATTGTACCATTCGTAGATATTTTTCCATCCAATAGTACCTACGCCTTCTTGTAAGCCCATTTGTTGACGCATCACAATACCATGAGGCTGCACACCTAAACGAATACCTTTGATTTCCTGTACCGGAAATTCATTCATTTTGCGTTTAACGTACCACTCTAATCCGTATTTACGACCTAGGTAGTAAAGTACAACAGCGACAATAGCAACCCAGCAAAAAACAGTAGAGTAGTTCTTAATAAAAATAAGACCTAATATAGCTAGGGCTAAAACGACACCCATAATTGCCCAAATTTTTGTGCTGATTTTATTGGTGCTGCGCCAGATAAGAAGCTGTGCATTACGTTGTTCAGCTTCTGACACATCATAGGGAACAGGCTGAAGCGTATAAGCGTATAAAGTTTTCGCGGTCATAGTGCAAATAACAAATTGTAAACTGTTTTAAGTTTAGCATTAATTGGCATAAGTCAGGAAAGGATATTATGCCAATTTCATACTAATTTCCGACTCAAATTTATAACGATGCAAGCTCGCTGGCATCATTATCAAGATCATGACTTAGGCGTTGTTTTAGCATACTAAAACGGTTCAATACACCAAGCATGAGTGATAGCTGCTGTAAAATAATGAGTGATTTCTGGTCCTCTTCATTATTTTGACTCAAACGTTGACGTATCGTCTGGAGCATATTTTGTGCTGTAAGATCAGGCATCTCATCTCTTAATAATGCACCCTGAATATCATCTAGCGCTTGGTCTAAGAGTTTAAGAACAGCTTGATCTTGAATGCTTTCTCGATGTGCTCCAAGTGCGGCGATATAACTTAAAAATGTATGGTTTAAACATAAAAATTCAAAGATATCCGACTTACGGGTAGGGTCAAAGTCTGGCTCTGTTGCTAAAGTTGAAATAAGTGAAGCAACCTCGGCATCTGTATTATGAGCAGCTCGTCTTACAATACGGTAATTCAACGCATGATTGCGGCCTTCATGATATTGTTTAACAACTTCAGCTAAATAATTGCATTGAGCTTGTAATGAACGTCTGATGTTGCGAGGTAAGCGTCGGAATTTCCAGTCAGGCCAAATAAATGTCACCCCAAACCAAGCTAGGGCACATCCAATTAAAGTATCTACAAATCGCGGAATAGCAGCAGCCATTGCCGAGCCATCTAGATTAAAGTTAATTAATGCCAAAATTGTAATAAATGCGGTTGCTTGAGCATATTGCTTACTGCGTAACTCAAAAAACAGTACCCCGCTCAAGATCAACATTAATAGTTGTCCTTCGACGGAAGGCACGAGAAATACAATGGTAAGACCAACAATAATTCCGACTAATGTTCCGACAATTCGTAAGCGTAAGCGACGTTTGGTTGCGTTGAAGTTAGGTTGGCTTACAAATAGGGCTGTAAGCATAATCCAATAGCCGTACTCGATATTGGTCATTTGAATCAGCACATACCCAATAAAAAGAACAATTGAGACGCGAATTGCATGGCGGAAAAGTACAGATTCAGGAGTTAGATTTTGCTTTATTCGGATGACAATATCGTTCCATCCTTGTAAATCATCATCTTTAAGCTGGTTCTCTGCTTGTTTAACTTTATCAGACTGAATGTGTTGTTCCGTTTCTAAGTTGAGTAACTGAGAGTCGATAGATTTTAAATTTTGGTATAAAGCGAAGAGAGCATTTACCCATAACAGATCATAATGCTGATCACGTCTTAGTTTCTCTAAAGATAGTCTTAAGTTCTCAAAACTCTGCTTGAAGCGTTTGTTATGATTATAAGGTTTGCGTTGTAAAATACATTCGTTTAACTCTTGGCAAGCTTTGCCTTGAACCGCCAAAATTCGTTGAAATCTAAATAAAATATCACTGTGCTGAAAAATTTTGGCTAACTTTTGATAGTCGATATGGGCTGAGTCAGCACGCTCATGAATGTCTTGAGCGACAAAATAATAATGTAAGCTTCGGCGTGTATCTTTTTGCCCACGGTCACCTTTTAAACGAGTCAATAAAGCTGTTTTTAAGTCGTTAAAAATCGTAATTAACTTACCATTTTCTAATGACAGCTCAATCATACTTTGCTGATAGCTGGCAGGAGTCATATCTACATCAAATAAATTTGATTTTGCAAATAGAAAATCACCTAGAGATGCATAAGACGCTGCGAGTTTATCTTGAAGTTGGCGAACCGGAAATAGTAAAAAGCTAATAGTAGCAATGACGCCATACCAAGCAGCACCTGCAACTAAAAGAGCAGGTTGAATATACCAGTGATCAAAAAGGTGAACACCCAACATGGTATAGACCGAAACAACCAAACAGCCATAAGAAATAGTGGCGTAACGACGTCCTAATGAACCTAGTAAAATCCAGCCAATACATGAAGCAATCAACCCTAAAGCAAAAGCCATTGGGTAGGGGAAAAGTAGTTGTACAGAAGCTGCGGTAACGAAGAACCCAATATAAGTATAAATTAGGTTCATGATTCGCACGGAAAAGCGATCATCAATATCACTCAAACCTGCTGCGACTACACCTAAAGTGAGTGGAATAGTTGCTAATTGATAGCCTAAAAAATAAGGCACGAAAGCAGTTCCTGAAAAGGCTATCAGCATTCGCACGTTATACATAAATGTTGTGTTATAAGTCGCTCTTTTTAGGCGTTTAAACCAAGATTTCAAATGAAGTCCTTGCTGATCAACCTGAGTGATAAAGGATTTGTGTATTTCTACACCAATGTTGCACAAATCATACGATAGACAGTGTAAGCTTGTCTGTATGCAAATGAGTGAAAAATGAAATATCGTTATGTCTGAACAAACAGCCCAGCGTCAATACTCTATTGGCTGGATTATGTTGCTCGCTTTACTTACGGCTTTAGGGCCGTTATCCATTGATATGTACTTACCTGCGTTACCACAAATGGCCCATGATTTTGGGGTAAGTACGCAAATGGTGGCAAATACACTACCAGCTTATTTTTTTGGTTTAGCCATTGGGCAGTTGGTTTATGGTCCTTTAAGCGATCGTATCGGTAGAAAGAAACCACTTTACTTTGGCCTCGCGCTTTATGCAGTCGCAAGCTTATTTTGTGTAATGGCTACTAATGAATGGAGCTTAATTGCGGCCCGTATTTTACAAGCTTTAGGTGGTTGTGTTGGCGTAGTCATGGCTCGTGCAGCAATACGCGATAAATTGGACGTTCAAGGCTCTGCACAAGCTTTCTCAAGCATGATGATTGTCATGGGACTTGCACCAATTTTGGCTCCTATGATCGGAGCATGGATTTTAATTTGGTTTCCGTGGCAGGCTATTTTTATTGCGCTTTCAATTGTGGGTGCGCTGTGTTGGCTGTGCGTACATTTCTTTTTTAAAGAAACTTTGGCAAATGATAAAAGGCTTAAGCTATCACTCTATCAAGTGGTGACTTTATATGGAGCTATTTTCAAAGATGCGAGTTTCCGCTTACCTATGTTTGCAGGCTGTTTAACGGGGGCTGCATTATTTTGCTATATCAGTTCAGCACCTGCAGTGTTTATGGACCAGTACGGACTTAATCAGCAAGAGTTTGCTTACGTATTTGGACTAAATGCTTTTGGCATCATGTTGATGTCTTCTTTAAACAAGCATTTAACAACACGTGTTGAAATTACCAAACGCTTAAAATCGGGTTCCCTTGTGCAAGTGACTGGAGCCATCATTGTATTTATTGCTGGTTTAATCCCTGCAGCGCCTTTATGGCTTGTTATGGTAGGGTTATTTTTAGCTATTTCAGGCATTGGTTTAACAGGCCCAAATGCTATGGCGTTAGCAATGTCCAAACAAGGTGCTCGCGCTGGGACAGCAAGTGCAATTATGGGAAGTATGCAATTCGCTTGTGGCCTTTTAGGTGGCGTGCTTCTTAACTTCCTGATTTGGTCCGCATCGCTCAATATGGGCGTAATGATGGTGTTATTTACACTAAGTGGTTTTATTGTCGTATTGAAAGCGACACAACAGGTCAAAACCAAGCCATTCTCATAGCTTTTAGAGAATGGCCACTTATAGCTTATTCGTCTAGAAAAACTGTGAAATTTTCAACAGGTTCTCTAGGTGTAATAAAGGTATTTACAATGTGGTTAGGATCGGCATGACCTAATGCAATTGCACATACCAGTTCTTCGTCATCTGATGCACCTACTATATCTAAAACAATAGGGTGAAAATGATTCCAAGCTGCTTGTGGGCATGTATCTAAACCACGTGCCTTGGCAGCGACCATCACGTTTTGGATCATCATTGCGATATCCATTTTAGAGCCGATTCCCATCGTTTTATTTACGGTAAAGAAAAGGGCGACTGGTGCATCAAACAATTTAAAATTACGTAGCTGCTGTTCAGCCATTTTTTCTTTTTCGCCCTTTTTGATTTCGAGTAAACCGTAGAGTCCCCAGCCATTCTCGCGGCGGCGGTCAATAAAAGGGGATATCCATTTTTCAGGGTAATAGGCAAAAGTTTCTTTATATTGTTCTGCTAGTTCAGGATTTTTTGAAACTTCAATTTGTGCAGCACAGACACGTTCAACCATTTCATCACGCTTTTTACCTGTGACCACATAGACTTTCCATGGTTGGGTGTTCGTTCCAGAAGGTGCTCGACTTGCGACTCGTAATATATCTTTAATGACTTCTGGCTCAATTGGAGTATTTAAAAAAGCGCGGACAGAATGTCGAGAAGTGATAGCTTCATCAACGAGACGAACTTGTTCCAGATTCATGCGTACTCCTATATCTTTTCTTAAATACTTAATACTTTTTTGAAGTTTAATTTCATGTTTTGAAAGTACTTCATTTATAAGCAAAAAATATTAGAAAAGGGATATCCTTAAAGATATGATGATGTGTTTAGTTTGGATATAATGTCTAATTAACTCTAATGTGAATATGCCATTTTAGATCTAAATAGACAAAAAAGTATGATGTTTTTGACTATAAAAATAAATTTATAGCATCAGTTGGATTAAAAATCACTCAATTGAAAAAAAGTATAATATGTTTAAAAACAGTACAAAACAGATGGTTTTGGATAAAAAATAATCAGAAATAACATAAATTTTTAATGAAAAACATACACAAAATTTTAAATTTCTGCATAATACCGACTTTTTTACGCAGGTATGATTTCTCCATACTCATGTTAGGAAAGAAATGGCTGCATACAAAATCCCTTTACAAAAAGGATTTGAATGTAGAAATGGAGAAATACACGAGGAATAAGGAGCTTTACATGAGTTTACCGCTCATCAACAAGCAGTTCATGAAACAAGGATTGGCGATTACCATTGCAACCATGAAAATGAACGTAACTCACGCAACTACTGAGCCACAAGAAATACAACAGCTTGGTACAGATCTAAATGCACTCTTCTCCAATCAGAGGGAAAAGGGCGCAGATAGCCGCGTTATGGCGATGGCTCGTTACAGTCTTTGAAATTCATATCCATTTTAGACATTCGCTCTCAAGTATATGTAAATATGCTTATTGGCTTAAATCCAGATTTTTATAACTCGATTAATTGATGGGAATCATTAAACGAGCTGATTTAGCGGTGGTCATTTGTTAGTTTCCAAGTTTGTAGCCGAGTCGATGCATTCTGTTCACCCAAATGGGAATATGTTCAGTGGTGCGATGAATTCATTTTATCTGAAGGGTGCTTTCTCTCATGCGACCTTCAAAGGCTTAGTGCTGGGCATTATGTTGCTTAAACTTGTGACGTTAATTGCTATTCAAGTGACATTAAAAGTTTTTCCTTAAATGTACTGAAGAAGTCCCTATTTTGAGGGGCTTTTTTGTTTATTGCAGTATTTTGGCTTGTGCTATTAGCACATTAGCAAGAACGTAAGCGGACCGAGTATGAATGAACAACTCAATGCCACACTGATGTCGTGGGTACAATTTTTTAATGATCCTTTATGGGATTTTCTGGTTATTTTCTTGCTGGCTGTCGGTATTTTTTATACGGTCTTAACAGGGGCAGTGCAGATCCGCATGTTCTTGCAAAGTATCCGTGTCATGAAAAGCAGCCGTACAGAAGGCGAAGATGAGCATGGACTTACACCTTTCCAAGCTTTTGTAACGGGTCTTGCGAGCCGTGTTGGGGTGGGTAACATTGCAGGTGTGGCAATTGCGATTGCAATTGGTGGCCCTGGCGCTGTGTTCTGGATGTGGGTAACTGCTGTACTTGGTATGAGCTCTGCTTTTATTGAGTCTACACTTGCTCAGCTTTTTAAAGTTCGAGATAACAAGACTAAACAGTTCCGCGGTGGACCAGCTTACTATATTACCCAAGGCTTACGCAGTAAAACCTTTGGTGTGGTTTTCGCACTAGCACTCATCTTTACCTACGGTTTCGTATTCAACTCAGTCCAAATTAATGCGATTGCGAATGCTTCTTCACATGCTTGGGGTTGGGACAAAGCTAATCTTATTGCTCATTTAGGTGGTGTTGATCTAGAAATTTCATGGGTTGGCCTTGCGCTTGTTGTTATGGTTGCATTGGCAATTTTTGGTGGTATTAAACGTATCGCTAAATTTGCAGAGATGTTTGTACCTTTAAAAGCAGGTCTTTATCTAGCCGTTGCTCTATATATCGCATTAAGCAACTATGCAATTTTGCCTGATATTTTAAAGCTGATTGTGACTGAAGCTTTCCACTTCAATGCTGCGGCAGGTGGTTTCTTCGGTGCGGCAGTGTCAATGGCAATGATGCAAGGTATTAAACGTGGTTTGTTCTCAAACGAAGCAGGTATGGGGTCTGCGCCAAACGCAGCTGCTGCATCTGATGTAAAACACCCTGTAAACCAAGGTTTAGTACAAATGCTTGGTGTATTCGTAGATACGTTCATTGTATGTACGAGTACTGCAATCATCATCTTAGTTTCTGGCGTATACCAAGACGCAGGCTTTGTTGGTGTTGAATTAACACAACGTGCCTTAGAAACTCAAGTTGGGCATTGGGGATCTGATTTCCTTGCAGTTCTATTATTCTTATTCTGTTATTCAGCTGTATTAGGTAACTATGCTTATGCAGAAGGTAATGTACAGTTTATTAATAACAACCCGAAAGTCATGTTCATCTTCCGAATTTTCGTATTGGTGATGGTGTACTTCGGTGCAATCGGTAGTGTTCCACTCGTTTGGTCAATGGCTGACTTGTTTATGGGTATCATGGCAACCATTAACTTGATTGCAATTTTACTATTAACGCCAATGGCACGCACTTTGTTAAAAGATTACCGCGAGCAATTGAAACGAGGCATTAAAGAGCCTGAGTTTAAAATTGACAAGTATCCGGAATTGAAGAAAAAAGTTGATTCAGATATCTGGTAAGTTTCAAAAGGCCTCTTATACATAAGGGGCCTTTTTCATATAGGCGATAAATAAAATACTTGAGTCTAAATTTTAAACATGACAAATTAAATAAATTCACTACAGCTTTTCACGAAAGTAGCAACTAAAATTGCAATCCGAACTTAAACCTCATAGTACGAAGATGGGCCATGAAACAGCTTAAATTGTGGGTTCTCGGACTCTCTATGGTGTTGGCGGGATGCCAGACCACCACACACTTGTCTGCTGCTCTAAAACCGCAAATGACAGAAGCTTATGCTCGTCCTGTCGATCAACCTTTTGCAAGAATTAAAAAAATGCAAAAACGTCCTGTTGTTGCGCTTGTATTGGGTAGCGGTGGAGCACGAGGTTATGCTCATATTGGGGTGATTGAAGTTTTAGAACAACATGGTATTCGCCCGGATTTTATTGTAGGTACGAGTGCCGGTAGTATTGTTGGGGCAATTTATGCGAGTGGTAAAACACCTGCTGAGCTGCGTGATACTGCTTTAAAAATGAAAGCTGGTGACGTCCGTGATATTAGTATCGGATTAAAAGGTTTTTTTGATGGTAAAAAAGTAGAGAACTACGTTAACCAGCAAGTAAATAACATGCCACTCGAAAAAATGAAGATTCCAATGTATGTGGTGGCAACTGAACTAAAGCATGGCACTAAGACCGTATTTAACTACGGCAATACCGGTCAAGCCGTAAGAGCCTCTGCTTCGATTCCGAGTATGTTTGTGCCGACTAAAATTGGTAAATCTGAATATGTAGATGGTGGGTTGGTGAGTCCTGTGCCAGTTGAAGTGGCTCGTGATTTAGGTGCTGATGTCATTATTGCAGTTGATATTCTAGCTCAACCTATTTACACAGAAACTTCGAATGTCTGGGGACTATTTAATCAGAATATTAATATCATGCAAGGGCGTTTGGCAGCAGAAGAATTGCAATATGCAGATGTTGTTATTCAGCCAGATTTAAGAGAAAAAGCACATATTTTTGATGTCAAAGGCCGTGAAGCTACTATGAAATCTGGTATAGATGCAGCTAATGCCAAGCTTTCTGATATTCAGTTTGCTATTGATGAAAAAATAGCTGAACAAAATATGTCTACGGAAGGCTTGAGTGCTCAAAGCCAATAAATAAACGTTAATATTCTGAAAATTATAAAAAAAGCCCACATAGGGATTTTTTTATGGAAGTCTAAACCTTCAATTTTTGGAATAAAATTTTTTGTATATTAGAGATATGTTGGATATGCTGAAAACTCTAATGGTTAATATGAAATATTGTTGCCGTTTTTTAAAAATAATTGATTTGTAGTGTATTGAGGCTGACTGGATAAATGATACAGCAACAGGTTAAAAATGGCTTTCCAACATTAGATGATGTTCATGCTGCCGCAGAGCGTTTGGAGGGTTTAGTTGTAAAAACTCCCTTTGTTTTCTCAGAGACCATTTCTAAAACCTTAGGGGCTGAGATGTGGTTGAAATTTGAAAACTTACAATTTACAGCTTCATTTAAAGAGCGGGGTGCTCTGAATAAACTGTTGTGTTTATCTGAGCAAGAAAAGCAACATGGTGTTATTGCAGCTTCGGCAGGCAATCACGCACAAGGTGTAGCCTACCATGCTCAGCGGACAGGTGTGACTGCAACTATTGTAATGCCGAAATCTACACCAAATGTTAAGGTGCAACGAGTACGTGAGTATGGTGCGCGCGTTATTTTGCATGGGCAGGACTTTTCAGAAGCTGCTGCTGAAATGCATCGTGTTGCACAAGAAGAATCTTTAACGATTATCCACCCATTTGATGATGCTGAAATTATTGCGGGTCAAGGCACCATTGCACTTGAAATGCTTGCGGCTGTGCCTGATCTGGATATTTTGGTTGTGCCAATTGGTGGTGGTGGTTTAATTTCTGGTATTGCAATTGCTGCTAAAGCGATCAATCCAAAAATTAAAATTATTGGGGTGCAATCAGTTGTATACCCAAGTATGGCAAAACTACTTTGTAATTATCAACATGCGGTTTCAATGGGCTCTACTGTTGCTGAGGGCATTGCGGTAAAAACTCCAGGTGAGCTTACGACCCAAGTTGCTAAAGAATATGTTGATGACATTGTCGTTGTCACTGAAGACATGATTGAAGAGGCTATTGCACTCTTACTTAATATTGAAAAAACAGTATGTGAAGGAGCGGGGGCAACAGGTATTGCTGCAATTATGTCGCGTCCCGATCTGTTTTTAGGTCATAAATTGGGCGTGGTGCTGTCAGGTGGCAATATTGATACACGTGTTATGGTCTCTGTATTACAACGCCATTTAACCCGTACAGGTCGTATGGTTCGTATTCGTGTTGAATTACCAGACAATCCAGGTGCTTTAGCTCGTTTAACGGCCATTATTGCTGAGCAAGGTGGTAATATTTATGAGTTACGTCATGAACGCTTTGCGGCAACAAGCCGTGCCAAAGAAAGCGCTGTGAGCGTTGATGTAGAGTTAAAAAGTGCCTCGGACCTAGATTTACTCATTCAAGCAATGCAATTGGAAGGCTATATTGTTCGTAAAGAAGAGATTTAATCTCTGATATCACTGTGTTATAAAAGCTGTATATGGCTCTATCAAGAGTCATATACAAGGTAATTTAAATGGATTAAATTGCCAAAAAAGGGATTAATTTACAAAAAAACGATCAAATCCTTCAATGGAACAGGAAAAACTGACAATTCTCTAAACTTTACCCTTCACAATTTTAAGGTTTAGGTTTTAGTATTCCTTTCATTGTAAATTTGAAGAAATATAGGGATATCCACGCTCAATGTTCAAATCATTTTTTCCATCACCAAGGTATTTCTTTATATCTGCGGTCATTTGGATCGCGCTCAATATGGTGCTCTGGTACTCAGGTGGGAACACATGGGGAACTTTTATCGGCTTTGCTAAGGGCTACCATGATGTTCAACCACCATTAGGTGTGAGCCGTTTTTGGTCTCCCACTTTCTTATGGTTTTATGTTTGGTTTTTAGTCTCTACTGCGCTTTTTGCTGGTTTCTGGAGGACTATATCGAATAACCCTTGGCAACGTTGGTCTGTGTGGGGCTCGGCGTTTATTTTATTCAATATCTGGTTTAGCGTTCAGGTTAGTGTAGCTGTTAATGCATGGTATGGGCCTTTTTATAATCTCATTCAAAGTATGTTAGATCACGGTGGTGGTGATATTAATAAACTTTATATGGGAACAGTTACATTTCTTTTAATTGCGATGGTCGGTGTGACTTTAGCTGTTATTAATGCTTTTTTTGCTAGTCATTATGTATTCCGCTGGCGTACAGCAATGAATGAATATTACACAGAGCATTGGGAAAAGCTTCGTCATATCGAGGGGGCTTCACAGCGTGTTCAAGAAGATACCATGCGTTTCGCCTCTGTTTTAGAAGATCTGGGAGTGAATTTTGTTAAGGCTATAATGGTTTTAATTGCCTTTTTACCTATTCTTTTTGAACTTTCTAAACAAGTTAAAGTATTACCTATTGTAGGTGAAATTGATCATTCATTGGTCTGGGCTGCAATTGTATGGGCTGTTTTTGGTACTGTTCTATTAATGGTTGTTGGTATTAAATTACCTGGTTTACAGTTTAATAATCAAAAAGTAGAAGCAGCCTATCGTAAAGAACTTGTCTATGGTGAGGATCATGAGGAGCGCGCACAGCCAAAAACATTAAGAGAATTGTTCTCAAGTGTTAGGCTGAATTATTTCCGTTTATATCTGCATTACTCTTATTTTAATTTAGTTAGTATTTGGTATATCCAATTAGATATTTTATATAGTCTAGTTGTTTTATTCCCTTCTATTGCCGCAGGTAAAATGACATTGGGTTTAATTACGCAAATAGGTAATGTTTTTGATAAAGTCCGTGAATCATTCCAATATTTAATTAGTTCATGGAAAACAATTATTGAGCTGCTTTCAATTTATAAGCGTTTGAGAATATTTGAGAAAATTTTAAATTAAAAAGTAATCATCGCTCTGTAAGATGCCTTGGTTTAAGTCAGGGCATCTTTAGAATATTAAGTATTTAGTAGAATAAAAGATTTGGTAAGTTTCTTCGTTTATAATTTTGATTTATATAAAAATATATTTTTGAAAATATTATATTTTCGCGGTATAAAACTTGCTTCTATATTGGTTTTAATTTTGCCATTCGCTTAATTGATAAAAAATAATCACTTTAAACCATTGTTTTAGATCATTAAATATTTAAATATGAGGTTAAGTCTTTGAAATCTATTTTACTTAAAAGTGCTCTTACGATTGCACTTATGACTTCTGCTAATTTGGTACGTGCGGAATTAGTAACAAATTCTCAAATCAAAAAAATATCAGGTATAGATCAACAATATATTGATTCCTCTATTAATGAAAAGAACGATTTTTATTCACATGTAAATGGTATTTGGTTAAAAAATACTGAAATCCCAGCTGATAAAGCAAGTTGGGGAGCTTTTAATCAGCTCCGTGAGTTATCAATCACCCAAGTACATGGAATTGTAGAAGAGCTATCTGGTCAAAAGTGGGTGGATGGTAGTTTAGAGCAGAAAATAGCTACTCTATATGCTAGCTTTATGGATGAAAAAAGTATTGAGAAGCAAGGTGTTAGTCCTCTAAAAAATGAGATAAATCAAATTGATAAATTGAAAAATAAGAATCAAATTGCAATTTTAATGGCACATTTTGCTCGTATTGATGTCAATAGCCCAATCCGTCTAAGCATTGAACAGGATATGAAACAATCTACTGAAATGGTGGCTGGGTTGGAGCAAAGTGGTTTGGGTCTACCTGACCGTGATTATTATTTGAAAGATGATAAAAAATTTATTGAAACTCGTGCACAGTATTTAAAGTATATTGAAAAAACTTTAACACTTGCTGGAGACTCGCAAGCCGCGCAACATGCTCAGGAAATCTTAAAACTTGAAACTCAGTTAGCACGAATACAGTGGAGCAACGTTCAAAACCGCGATCTTGCAAAACGCTACAATAAATATAAACTCGCAGATTTGTATAAATTGACCCCTGCATTTGATTGGCAAGGTTATCTAACTGCAACTGAATTAAAAGGAAAAATTGATACTATTCAGGTAAATCAGCCAGACTACTTTCAGGGCTTAAATACAATTATTCAAGATACACCCTTAGATATATGGAAAGCTTATTTTAAATTGCATTTGATAAATAATTTTTCTCCATTATTAAATAGCGCTTTTGTAGATAATAAATTTGATTTTTATAACAAGACACTTCGAGATATTACTGAACAAGAAACACGTTGGAAGCGGGGTGTACAGCTTGTTGATAAGATTCTGGGAGATGGTATTGGCAAACTGTATGTTGAAAAATACTTTCCTGCTGAGAAAAAACAACGGATGGAATTATTGGTTCAAAATCTGATTCGTGCTTATGACCAAAGCATTACAGAATTGGACTGGATGAGTCCTGCGACGAAAATACAAGCTCGTAAAAAGCTTTCTCACATGTCAATAAAGATCGGTCATCCAAAAAAGTGGCGTAATTATTCTGGTCTGCACATCGCTAAAAATGATTTAGTTGGAAATATAATTCGCGCAAGTGAGTTTAGATACCAATATGAACTTAATAAATTGGGTAAGCCGGTTGATCGTGATGAATGGTATATGAAACCACAAACGGTGAATGCTTATTACAATCCATCATTGAATGAAATTGTATTTCCAGCAGCGATATTACAACCGCCTTTTTTTAATATAAACGCAGATGATGCAGTGAACTATGGTGGTATAGGTGCTGTGATTGGCCATGAAATTAGTCATGGCTTTGATGATCAGGGTAGTCAGTTTGATGAATTGGGCAATATGAGAAACTGGTGGAATGCTGAAGATCATCAGCATTTTAAAGCTAAAACACAAGCGTTGATTGAACAATATAACCGTTATGAACCGATTGCTGGTTATCATGTTAATGGTGAATTAACATTAGGTGAAAACATTGCAGATAACTCTGGGTTAGCAATTGCCTATAAGGCTTACCAAATTGCACTAGGCGGTAAGCCAGCTCCTGTAATTGATGGACAGACTGGGGAGCAACGTTTTTATATGGGATGGGCTCAAGTTTGGCGTGCGAAAACCCGCGAAGCTCAAGCGATTATCTATTTAAAAACAGATCCTCACTCTCCTGATAAAGTACGTGGCAATGGAGCTTTAATGAATCAAAAACCATTTTATGAGGCTTTTAAAATAAACGAAGATGATCAGATGTATTTACCACCAGAGAAGCGGGTAACTATTTGGTGATTAAGAAAACCCGCGAAAGCGGGTTTTTTTATAAGTATTGGATTAGTGTGTTGCATTATAAAAATTAAGGATAGGGCCAACTAAAGACTGCTGCGATTTATCTAAGGTGACTTGAATCTCTTTATAGTTAAAAGTGTCTTCATCATAATATTTAGCAATACCATGGGTTTTATTGTTCACTTGTGGAATTTGATAACTAAAAAAAGCCACTTTTTTAGAAGGGTGAACAATATGGATGAGTTTTTTAGGATCTTTAAATCCGCCAAATTCATTTTCCAGACTTTGTTTTAATAGCTCGGGAAAATAAAGCGTTGCATTGGGTAATCCACACCCAACACAAAAAGAAGAGTCATAAAGCTTAATCGCTTGCTTTTGATCTGGACTCATTATTAGAGCAAAACCAGCTCCATTTGCCCCTGCATTTGCTTGAACATCTTGCCAGTTACGTGGAACAAGTATTAAACCTATTTCAGGTAATGCAAGAAGTTTTAATTGTTTGGCGTGTTGAGCATCGAGTTGAAAATTAAAACGGCAGCTTTTAGGCGTGCATTTTTCAAAATCTTTAAGTAAACCATCCTCCATTGGGTTCTGTGCAGTAACACCATAAAAAGGGACTACAACGCCGTTTAAAAACTTTGCCTCTCCTAGAGCGTAGAATTGATTATCTGCTTTGCGGGTTGCAGCAGAGCTATAAAACTTTGGAAAATGAGGTGTAAAGCTTTTTACTTCTGCATAAGCAGTTGAATTTAGGCTGACTAATGTTGCCCATAATAAAAAATTTAGTTTTTTCATTTTTAGAAAGTAATCAATTTAAATTTTATATAAATCTAGCATATTCTTTTAAACTAGACGGTAATTCAAAATTTAACGCTATTATTAACTTCATAATAAAACAGACCTATCGAGATATGAAATAATGAAAAATATGCTTTCAATCTGCTGTTTAGCGGTAATGAGTTCTTATAGTTTTGCTCAAGACATCAAAGGTATTTCATTTTCACACCAAGAGTGGGAAGTTTCTTGCAGCAATACGGGAACATGTAAGGCTGCAGGGTATCAAAATGAAGAAAATGGTGATAACCCAGCTTCAATTTTATTAACACGTAAAACAGGCCCAAAACAACCTGTGCAGATTGAATTTGCTTTGTCAGACTATGAGCAAAGCATGCCAGCAAACCAGCTTAAAAATATTCATTTTTATATAAATGGCAAAGATTTAGGCGCTGTGACTGTAGATGGTACTGAGTTACCACTTATGGGTAAACTCAACAGCTCACAAGTCAATGCTTTACTACAGCAGTCCAAACAGAAGACCGAAATTGTATTTAAAAATGCTCAGCATGAATGGAAAATTTCTGATGCAGGAATGACTGCTGTGTTACTAAAAATGGATGATTTTCAGAAGCGTATCGGAACTGTTGGTGCTTTGGTTAAAAAGGGCAGCGCCAATGAAACTAAAGTACTTATGCCTGAGCCAAAACTACTTGTTAAACGCATTAAAACTACAGTCAAACCTTATTTAACGCTACAACTGAAAAGCAAGCAGTATCAAGCAATACACCGTAGCTTGATGGTAGCTAATCCGAATCCTAAAGAAGACTTTTGTGAAGGAATTTATGGTGGTAATAGTGATGGAGCTGAACCACAAAAAATTGAGATATATAAACTAACCAATAAGAAAGTTTTGGCGACTACGTTGTGCTGGAGAGGGGCTTATAACGAAGGATATGGCGCTTGGGTGCTAGATGAGTCATTAAATGGTAAGGCCGTGTTTGTGACTGAATCTGCTTCAGATTTTGATAGCGGTATGATCAGCAGTGCTCAAAAGGGAAGAGGCATTGGAGACTGCTGGGCAAGTGAAGAATGGGTGTGGGATGGCAAGAGTTTTGTACATACTAAGGATATGTGGACGGGTATGTGTAAAGGCTTGGCAGCAGGTGGAGTGTGGGAACTGGATCGAATAGAGTCTGTGGTGAAATAAGTATTTTGCGGTTACAGAGTCATAACAGGTAACTTTGGTGACTCTGTGATAAAAAGAACAGATTGTTTATTGGAGCCAGAGCTATGTCACATCATCTTTACGCTATTGTTCGCCGTAAGTTTTCACACCTGAGCCGTTCAATATGTGTGGCTGCTGCTGTGTTGGGAACTACCCAAATTGCGATGGCTGGCCCAACAGTTGATCAGTTAAGTGACTGTTTAGTTAAGGCTACAACGGCTTCAGACAAAACTACTGTACTTCAATGGACATTTACGGCTTTAGCTGCTCATCCAGATTTAAAAGCATTTAGTAATGTAACACCTGAGAAAAAGGATCAGTTAGATCAAAAACTGGCGCAGGTTTTACAACGTGTGATTGTGGAGCAATGTTCTACCCAAACTAAAGCTGTAATTCAGGCTGAAGGTGTGAAGGCAGTTGGAGAGGCCTTTCAACAGTTAGGTCAAAGTGCGGGTGAAGATATTGTTAAAGACCCAGCCGTTAAACAGCAGTTGCAGGGCACATTACGCTATATTGACTTAAATAAATTGGTGACGACGTTTTTAACACCAGAAATTTGGAATAAATTAGGGATTACAAGATAAAAGTCTAGTTTTCTATTTTAGTAATAAAGCCTGCTATCTAAGAGTAGGCTTTATTGTATTTGGGATAAAGAGATCTTTTTAGATCGTAATTGTAGCCCCTAAAACTTTCACAAATTGAGCTAACCAAGCTGGATGTGCAGGCCAAGCTGGAGCAGTCACCAAATGACCATCTGTAACTGCTTCAGTCACAGCAATATCTGCGTATTGTCCACCTGCCAATTTTACTTCGACAGCACATGCTGGATAAGCAGAACAGAGGCGGCCTTGTAATACATCTGCCGCTGCTAGTAACTGAGCGCCATGGCATACGGCTGCTATTGGTTTTTTCACTCGATCAAACTCACGCACAATTTCGATAATACGTTCATTCATGCGTAAATACTCTGGTGCACGACCACCCGGAATCACTAGACCTACATAGTCTTCGGTATTAACGGCATCAAAATCATAGTTAATCGCAAAGTTGTGGCCACGTTTTTCGCTATAAGTTTGCTCACCTTCAAAATCATGAATAGCCGTTGCAATATGGTCGCCGTTCTTTTTATTCGGGCAAACAGCATGCACGGTATAACCTAAACCAGTTAAGAACTGAAATGGAACCATAGTTTCATAGTCTTCGGCATAGTCACCGACCAACATTAAAATCTTTTTAGACATAATTTATCTCTCTTTTTAAAATATAATTTATCTAAATTATTAATTTAAATTAGCACAGTCACTGAGTAATTTTTTAGGAAAAAAGTGCATTCTTTAGTCGAAGAATGCTTTAGACGGATATAAAAAAGCCCCGATAAATCGAGGCTTTTTCTTGAGTTGGCTAGTCAAATTAACCAATCAATTTTTTCATTAATTCATTGACTTGAGCAGGGTTGGCTTTACCCTTAGATGCTTTCATGACTTGACCAACAAGACCGTTAAAGGCTTTTTCTTTACCAGACTTGTACTCTTCAACCATTTTTTCATTGGCTGCAAGTACTTCTTTAATGATCGCTTCAATTGCACCTGTGTCAGTTTCTTGCTTTAAGCCTTTTTCCGCAATAATGTCATCGGCAGATTTACCTTCCGATTCCCACATAAAGCCAAAAACTTGTTTAGCAATCTTACCGCTAATGGTGTTGTCAACAATACGAGCAATCATGCCGCCAAGCTGTTCAGCAGAAACAGGTGAGTCAGCCAGATCTAGGCCTGCTTTGTTTAAAGCACCTGAGAATTCGCCCATTACCCAGTTTGCAGACACTTTACCTTGCTTCGCACCGCCAGCAGCAGCCACAACAGCTTCATAGAAGTCTGCCATTTCGCGTGAGAGCGTAAGTACGTGAGCATCGTACTCAGTTACACCAAAGTCTGCGATAAAGCGTGCACGGCGAGCAGCAGGGAGCTCTGGAAGTGCAGCGCGAGCAGCTTCGATTTGCTCATCTGCAATAATCACCGGTAACAAGTCTGGATCTGGGAAGTAGCGGTAATCGTTTGCTTCTTCTTTAGAACGCATTGAGCGTGTTTCCATTTTGTTCGGATCGAACAAACGAGTTTCTTGGTCGATACTTCCGCCGTATTCCAAAATTTCCATTTGGCGTTCAATTTCAACATTGATCGCTTGCTCAATGAAACGGAATGAATTGAGGTTTTTAAGTTCACAGCGCGTACCAAAAGGTTGGCCCGGACGACGTAAAGATACGTTACAGTCCGCACGGAATGAACCTTCTGCCATGTTACCGTCAGAAATACCTAACCAACGTACTAATGTGTGAATCGCTTTGATATAAGCAACCGCTTCTTCAACCGAACGCATGTCAGGTTCAGAAACGATTTCAAGCAAAGGTGTACCAGCACGGTTTAAATCAATGCCAGACATACCTTCAAATTGATCATGTACAGATTTACCGGCATCTTCTTCAAGGTGAGCACGAGTTACGCCAATACGTTTAGTCGTACCATCTTCAAGTTGGATGTCGATGTGCCCCAAGCCCACAATTGGGTTATCCATTTGGCTAATTTGGTAGCCTTTTGGCGAGTCAGGGTAGAAGTAGTTTTTACGTGCAAATACTGATGCTTGGTCGATGTAAGCATCAATTCCAAGACCGAAGCGAATTGCAAGATCAACCACTTTTTCATTCAAAACTGGAAGTACACCCGGCATTGCCAAGTCCACAAGGCTCGCTTGCGTGTTTGGGTCTTGACCAAATTCAGTCGATGAACCAGAGAAAATTTTAGAATTGGTTGCAAGCTGAGTGTGAATCTCGATACCAATAACGACTTCCCAACCGTCAATCAATTTCAACTTTTGAGCTTCAGCCATTATGCATTCTCCTCAGCAATTGCCGCACGTTGAGTATGGAAATCGGTGTTTTGTTGGTATTGATGAACAATCGACAACAATTGTGATTCTGACCAGTAGTTACCAATTAATTGTAAGCCGACAGGTAAGCTGTCTTTATCAAAACCAACAGGAGCATTAATCGCTGGTAAGCCTGCCAAGTTCACTGCAAGTGTATAGATATCGCCTAAATACATTTCAGTTGGACTTAAGTTCGCACCAATTTTATATGCAGTTGTTGGCGCAGCAGGAGCCGCAATCACATCCACATTTTCAAATGCTTTTAAGAAGTCTTGTTGAATTAAACGACGTACTTTTTGAGCTTTCACATAATAAGCATCGTAATAACCCGCAGAAAGCGCGTAAGTACCAATGAGAATACGACGTTGAACTTCTGGACCGAAACCTTCTGAACGCGAACGTTTGTAAAGATCCATCAAGTCAGCTGGGTTTTCACAGCGGTAACCGTAGCGAACACCGTCATAACGTGACAAGTTAGATGATGCTTCTGCTGGCGCAATCAGGTAATACGTCGGTACATAAGCTTCAGTCATGTTGAGATCGATCTCAACAAGTGTAGCACCCATTTCTTCAAGCTTTTTCAAAGACTCTTCAACACGTGCTTTTACGTGAGCATCTAAACCTGCAACGTTAAAGTATTGTTTAGGAATACCAATACGTAAACCTTTTACAGATGTGTTATTCAAGTTTGCAACGTAGTCATCAACCTCTTTTTTAACCGAAGTTGAGTCTTTCGCATCGTGACCTGCAATTACATTCATGAGGTAAGCACAGTCTTCGGCAGAACGAGCCATTGGACCCGCTTGGTCTAAAGATGATGCATAAGCAATGATACCGAAGCGAGATACACGACCATAGGTTGGTTTTAAGCCTGTTAAGCCACAGAATGACGCAGGTTGACGGATTGAACCACCTGTGTCAGTACCTGTTGCAAAAGGTGCTAAATCAGCCGCTACAGCCGCAGCAGAACCACCTGATGATCCACCAGGCACGTGATCAAGTGCCCATGGGTTGCTTGTTGCCCCAACATATGAGCTTTCTGAAGTTGAGCCCATCGCAAACTCGTCCATGTTCACTTTACCTAAAGTGACCAGACCAGCTGCTTTAGTTTTTTCAACAACAGTTGCATCGTAAGGAGAGATGAAGTTGTCTAGTATTTTTGAACCAGCAGTCGTTTTAATGCCTTTGGTACAAAAGATATCTTTATGAGCAAGAGGGATACCCGTTAAAGCGGTTGCATTACCTGCTTTTAATGCAGCATCGGCAGCGTCGGCTTCAGCAAGCGCTTGTTCAGGCGTAACCGTCACGTAGCTTTTTACCAGTGGGTCAATTTTAGCAATACGTTTTAAATAGTGTTCAGTCAGTTCGCGAGATGAAAACTTCGCTTGGCTTAAGCCCTCAGCAAGTTCACGAATTGATAAGCGATGTAAATCAGTCATGAGTAAAATTTCTTTACATTCAAAATAGGGAAGATGGGTTAATTGAGTAAAAGTTATTCAATCACGCGAGGAACAAGATACAAACCATCTTGAGTTGCAGGCGCAACTGCTTGGTATTCATCTCGATGATTGCTTTCAGTTACCACATCAGCACGTAAAGGTTGAGGATTGTCAAAAGGACTTTTCAAAGGTTCTACGCCTTCCGTATCAATGCCTTTTAAGGTTTCCATCATGCCTAAAATTTTATTTAGACTTTGAGCATATTCAGCAGATTGCGTATCATTGAGCGACAATCGAGCAAGATTGGCGATTGCTGAAACTGTTTGTGCATTTAAATCTGCTGAATGCTGTGCATCCGATGTAGACATAACATCACCTAATCAGTATTAAAAATTTTCAAAATATCGTGCGTTATAATAAGCGATTGACTTGTTCAAATCATCACATTTAGTTTAAAGTTGCCACCTTGCATCCACATGAAAGTTTAACTGAGAACGAACCGTGATTCTAAAACGACTAATTGGCTTGTTTTCGCCGGATCTAGCCATTGATTTAGGTACAGCAAATACACTTATTTATGCACCAGGCCGCGGCATTATATTAAATGAACCAACAGTTGTGGCAATTCGTCACAGTGGTTCACAAAAAATTGTTGCTGCTGTAGGTCTAGATGCTAAGCAAATGCTGGGCCGTACGCCTGCGAATATTTCTGCAATTCGTCCAATGAAAGACGGTGTAATTGCGGATTTTGAAGTGACTGAAACCATGTTGAATCAGTTTATTGGTAAAGTTCACGAAAAACGTTTGTTCCCACCTGCACCTCGTGTAGTTGTATGTGTACCATGTAAATCAACTTTGGTCGAGCGTCGTGCGATTCGCGAAGCAGTATTTAATGCTGGTGCCCGTGATGTTCGTTTGATTGAAGAGCCTATGGCAGCAGCAATTGGCGCAGGTATGCCAGTTGAACAAGCATGTGGTTCTATGGTTGTGGATGTTGGTGGCGGTACAACAGAAATTGCAATTATTTCATTGCAAGGTTGTGTCTATGCTGACTCTTTACGCATCGGCGGCGATGTTTTTGATGAGCAAATCATCAATTATGTTCGTAAAGCTCACGGTTGTGTGATTGGTGAAACCACTGCTGAAATTATTAAAAAAGAAGTAGGTATGGCTGTTTCTGATGGTACAACATTAGAAATCGAAGTACGTGGCCGTAACCTTGCAGAAGGTGTGCCTCGTGCAATTACCGTAACTTCTGACGAAATTACTCAAGCCATTTCTGATCCGTTACAAAGCATTGTAAGCGCTGTGAAATCTGCTCTTGAGCAAACTCCTCCTGAACTTTCTTCTGATATTGCTGAGCGCGGTATTGTGTTGACAGGTGGTGGTGCGCTACTTCGTAACCTTGACAAGTTATTGGCTCAAGAAACTGGTTTACCAGTTGTTGTTGCTGAAGATCCTCTTACTTGCGTAACCCGTGGTGGTGGTAAAGTATTAGAATTCTTCGACAACCCGAACCATGACATGCTTTTCGTCGGTTAAGTTTAAGGATTAGGCGGTGCAACCGAATATTTTTTCAAGACAGCCGCCATCTTTCCGCTCGTTCATTATTGCGGTCGTTACATGTTTGGTTGTGCTCTTCTTTGATTGGCGCATGCCTTATGTAATTCAGCCAGCAAGGGATGTCTTGTACGCTGCATATAACCCAATTTATGCATTGGCTAGTTATCCGGTACTGTCGAGAGAATGGCTGAATCAACAAACAAAATCTGAAGCACAACTGCGTCGTGAAAATACCGCGATGCAGGCTGAGCTTTTACAAGCTCAAGTCCGCTTACAGAAGCTTTCTGAACTGTCAGCTGAAAATACCCGTTTACGAGGCCTTCTTGATACACCGTTAATTATTGATGGTCGTATGGAAATTGCCGAAGTGATTGGGACAGATGCAGACCCATTACGCCATATCATCATTATTAACCGAGGCTCTACGGACCATCTAAAGGTAGGTCAAACGGTTCTGGATGATAAGGGGATTATGGGGCAGATTATTAATGTATACCCTCATAGCTCACGTGTGATGTTGTTATCAGATAAAGAACATTCACTGTCGGTACGTCTTGAGCGTACTGGAATGCGGGCGATTGTTTCTGGTACAGGCGATTTGGGCCGTTTAAAAATGGAATATGTCCCGACCAGTGCGAATATTCAGGTGGGTGATAAAGTGTTTAGCTCAGGCTTGGGTGAACATTTCCCAGCAGGTTACGCAGTGGGTACAGTGGCCAAAATAAAACGCCATAATTCAGGTGAGTTTGCTGAAATTGATGTAACACCATCAGCACAATTGGCAACAGGCCATCATGTAGTTGTACTTTTCTCTGAATCATTAGCGAAGGAGCAGCCGTATGCCGATCGCTAAACTTAAACGAGAAAAGCGTAAAGACCCATTATGGGGAATTATTCTCTCCGTTATTGTGGGTTCTGTACTCATGGTTTATCCGCTATCTTATGATATTTCAGGATGGCGGCCACTATTCATGTTGATGATCATGCTATTTTGGGTAGTATGTCAGCCAACATGGTGTGGGGTCTGGTTTGCATTTGGGATGGGGATTTTTACAGACTTACTGCTTGATGCGCCTTTAGGGCTCAATGCCTTAAGTTTTGTAATTGTGACTTTTCTTACCCGTTTTTTAATTCGGGAACGCCGTATTTTAACTTTTGTTAATTTATGGACGATAGCAACGCTGGTCATTATTGCCCATTTAGCATTTATGTGGGTAACACAGACGATGGGTGGAATTCATTTTTCGATTGCTAGACATTGGCAACCTTTGATGACAAGTATCATCACGTGGCCAGTCGTCTATTATTGTTTGGCAAAATGGCGCATATAGTTTTAGCATCTAGCTCTCCTCGTCGGAAGGAGCTGTTGCAACAGCTAGGCTTAGATTTTGAAATCTATAGTCCAGACATTGATGAGTCTGTTCATGAAAATGAGCTGGTTCATCATTATGTTGAACGGTTGGCTAGAGAAAAAGCTCAGACTGTATTGAAGCTTTTTCCCGAAGCAATTGTTATTGCTGCCGATACAACTCTGGGACTTGATGGTCAAATTATTGGTAAGCCTGAATCGAAAAATCATGCCTTTGAAATCTGGAAACAATTATCTGGACGTTGGCATGATGTGTTTTCTGGACTGTGCGTTGCGACTCAACAACAGATATTAAGTCAGGTAGTGCAAACACAAGTTGAGTTTCAGCTCCTGACTATACAGGATATGGAAGATTATTGGACCACGGGTGAGCCTATTGGAAAAGCGGGTGGATATGCAATTCAAGGAATTGCCTCGCAATATATTCCCCAAATTCAAGGAAGTTATAGTAATGTGGTAGGACTTCCTTTATACGAATTTGCACAGTTATTCAAAAGAGTAAAGACATAAGGGGTTGTTATCATTCTTCATTGAATAGCATTGTCGATAAACACTAGACAACGTTAAAGTTAACAGCTTCTCTGACTCTTTAATAAAAAATTTTATAATGCTTTGAGTTTATGTATGTCAGAAGAACTACTTATTAATGTCACGCCTATGGAGTGTCGGGTGGCATTAATCGAAAATGGAACTGTTAATGAACTGTATGTCGAGCGTACAGTTAAACGCGGTCTAGTCGGCAATATCTACAAGGGTAAAGTTGTACGAGTGCTTCCGGGCATGCAAGCTGCCTTTGTTGATATTGGTTTGTCTCGAACAGCCTTTTTACATATCAATGATATGGTTTGGCCTCGTTCGCAGCCTACCCCAAATGTCTTTGAGCTATTACATCCTGGGCAAACCCTTACTGTCCAAGTAATGAAAGATATGTTGGGCACAAAAGGTGCACGTCTAAGTACAGATCTTTCAATCCCTTCTCGCTATTTGGTTTTAATGCCGTATGGCAACCATATTGGTGTTTCGCAGCGTATTGAGTCTGAAGAAGAGCGAGACCGTCTGCGTAATATTATTGAAGGTATTCAATCTGAACATAATTTACCCGGTAGTGTGATTGTCCGTACGGCTGCAGAAGGTGTGGATGAGGCAGAAATTGCACAGGACATGTGTTATCTGAGCAAATTGTGGGAGTACATCCAGCGCAAGCAGACGGATGTTGCTGTTCCTTCTTTAATTTTTGAAGAACTTCCATTACCTCAACGTATTATTCGCGACTTAGCAAGCGAAGAAACTGCAAAGATTTATGTAGATTCGCGAGAGATTCATGCAAAACTGCTTGAGTTTGTAGATGAATTTGTCCCGAATATGAAGAGTCGTCTCATTCATTATCCGGGCGAGCGACCACTATTTGATCTTTATAATGTTGAAGAAGATATTCAAAAAGCCTTACAAACTCGCGTAGCTTTGAAGTCGGGCGGTTATCTGATGATCGACCAGACTGAAGCCATGACAACGATTGACGTTAATACAGGTTCATATGTAGGTGGTCGTAGTCTTGAGGATACGGTTTTTAAAACCAATATGGAGGCGACTCAAGTTATCGCGCGTCAACTTAGACTGCGTAATTTGGGGGGTATTCTCATTATTGATTTTATTGACATGCAAGAAGCAACTCACCGTGAAGAGGTGATGCGTCAGTTTGAGAAAATGCTTGAGCGAGATCACGCGAAGACCAAAATTACTCAAGTGTCAGAACTTGGTCTGGTCGAAATGACGCGTAAACGAACTCGTGAATCATTAGAACACTTGTTATGTGAATCATGTCCAACATGCCAAGGGCGTGGTTTTGTCAAAACAGCGGAGACAGTGTGTTACGAAATATTTCGTGAGATATTACGATATACCCGCGCATTTGAGTCAACGAGTGGCTTTACTGTTGTTGCCCATCCTTCTGTGATTGACCGATTATTAACAGCAGAAGCACCAGCAGTAGCCGATTTAGAGCATTTTATTAACCGTGTTATTAAATTTCAGGTCGAAAATTTATATACGCAAGAGCAATACGATATCATTTTAAGTTAAAGTTGTAACAAGATATCGCTTAATCCTTGTTACAACTGAAATTTTACTTTCATTCATGAATTTTAAATACTACTTACATACAGTAGCCCTAGACGTTCTCCCTATTAAACGTCTTAGCAAACAATAAGAGGTATAACCCATGAATGTAAGTGAAAACTTAATTAGCAACGGTCTTAAACATGTTTTAGAAAGCACGCCAGTAAATAGCTGCTATATGTTGAATGACCAAGGTAAAGAAGTACCAATCACAACTGCAATGATTCGTTCAGTATGTCATCAGTTGCTTAACCAGTGCCGCACAATCAAAAAATAAGGGGCCAAATCAAAGCCCCTTAACTTTTTTTAACTTGCTGAATGATGTTTCAGTTGTTTCTCTGCAATAATTTCTTCAAAACGTTGAATCTCATCTTCTAAATGAGTCAAAAGGTTTTGCATTTTTGGCAAAGCATTTCGACAAGCTGTTAATCCAACTTCAAGCTTATCTAAATAACTGGTCATGGTAATGTTTAGAGCTTGTCCATCCATGACAATCGAAGCAGGGTAGAGTGCATCTAATTTCGCGCCATTCCAATAAAGCGGTTCACGTGGTCCTGGTACATTGGAAATCACTAAATTGAACGCCTGACGCTTAGGAAGCATTCCTGACATGATGTTTAATCCTGCCGGACCATAAACAACCGCACTATAGTTTAAAATTTCATTCGCAGTCATACGGCTAAAGCGTTGCTTTGAATTCTGCATGCTGCGACGAATGATTTCTAGGCGTTCTAACGGTTGATCTTTATGCGTCCCTAAATTTGCCAGAATCATAGTAATCCGGTTACTCATGTCAGAATCATCTGTACGTAATGAAGCTGGAACCATGGCAATAAGTGGCTTTTTAGGTAAGCTGTTTTGGCTAATCAAATATTGACGTAAAGCGCCTGAACATACAGCTAGGACAACATCATTAATCGTCACGCCTAATGCTTTTGAAATTTTTCTAAGGCGGCTTAATTCAAATGATTGGGCCGCAAAACGACGTGAAGCACTGACTCTTTGGTTCAAAATAGAAACTGGTGCCTGAAAAGTAGAAACATAATCAGGATTTTTACCCATTTCCTTGAATATTGTTTGAGATAGCTCGTGCATGACTTTTGGAGCTATGTCGAGTTGAGACTTAATACCGCCTAAAATACTTTTAATTTTACTAGTACTTGGAGTTGGTACTTTTAGACGCTTAGCTCTTTTGCTCTCAACACACCATAAAGGGACAACATGTTTCTCTTCTGGTGTTTTTGATAGAGATTTCTCGATCAAACGCATACCCGCAACGCCGTCGACCATCGCATGATGGATTTTAAAATACATGGCAAAACGATTGCCTTCGATTCCTTCAATAATGTCACAAGTCCAAAGTGGCTTTGCACGATCAATTAGTGAGCTATGCTGCTGTGAAATATAAACCAGTAGTTCACGAATACGGCCCGGGTGAGGCAAAGCAATGTGGCGAAAGTGATGATCGATATCGAACTCTTCATCTTCATCCCAAAATAGACCACTTAAACGGTTATTGAAGGGCGGAATAGGAATGCTCTTTGAGCGTTTAATATCTTCTACTAAATCATGTACAAAGGTTTCTGGTGCATTTTCAGGAATTTCAAATAAAAATAATCCACCGACATGCATGGGTTGCTGTCTTTTTTCAAGTGACAGAAAAATGAAATCAATTGGGTGTAATGGACGCATAAATCATTGTGCCTCATGCATTTTTCTAAGAAGCCCTTATATGAGCTCTTATTAGAATTATAGAACCGTAAAATTAAGTATATAGCGTTTAGAGTAGAGAAAATATGACTTTGTGTACGGAACATGACATAAAAAAAACCACTGATTTACCAGTGGTTTTTTGATATCCAATTACTTTTTCATATTACCTGCGTGTAAGCCACACTCTTTTTGGGTGGCTTCTTCCCACCACCAGCGTCCTTCACGCTCATGTTGATTTGGTAATACAGGTCGTGTACATGGTTCACAGCCAATAGAAACAAAACCGCGCTCATGAAGAGGATTATATGGAATTTCCATCATACGGATGTAGCTCCATACCTCAGCACTTGTCCAGTTCGCTAGAGGGTTATATTTAATGAGTTGCTTACCTGGGCCAGAGAAACCTGCATCAGCTTGTACTACAGGAATCTCTGTACGCGTACCAGGACTTTGATCTTTACGTTGACCCGTAATCCAGCCATCTAAAGTCGCAAGTTTTTTACGCAAAGGCTGAACTTTTCGAATACCGCAACATTCTTGATGCCCATCTGTAAAAAAGCTGAATAAACCTTTTTCGTTTACCATGTTTTGAACAGCTTCAGATTCAGGGAAACAAACTTCGATATTGATATTGTAGTGTTTACGGACAGTTTCAATAAATTGATAAGTTTCGGCATGCAGGCGACCCGTGTCGAGACTAAATACACGGAAAGGTTTGCCTAAGCGTGAAGCAATATCAATTAACACAACATCTTCTGCACCCGAAAATGAAATTGCAATTTCACCTTGTTGGCTTAAGGCAAGTTCTAAAATTTCTCGAGGGCTTTTGGTTGCATATTCAGCAGCAAGAGCATCTACGATATCAATAGTCGGAATAACGGTCATGTGTGTTCCTGGCAAAAGGCTTGGGCGCATTGAGTTATGAAAAATATTCTAAAGGATAGTTGATAAAGTGCTTAGCACTTTAATTTCGATCCTTATGAATAAAATTGATTTGATCAATAACAACGCAAAACTGAAAATCTTAATGGTATGATACAGCAATTTTTAACCAACGTTGGAAGCATTCATGGAAATCGTATGCCTAGATCTTGAAGGGGTTTTAGTTCCTGAAATTTGGATCAATTTCGCTAAAAAAACAGGGATTAAAGAACTCGAAGCAACAACTCGTGATATTCCGGATTATGATGTTTTAATGACTCAGCGTCTTAATATTTTAAAACAACACGGTTTAGGCTTAAACGATATTCAAGAAGTCATTGCTGAGATGGGGCCATTACCAGGTGCAAAAGAGTTTGTTGAATGGGTGAGTACCCATTTTCAACTTGTGATTTTGTCAGATACCTTCTATGAATTTGCGCATCCTTTAATGAAGCAATTAGGGTGGCCAACAATTTTCTGTCATAAGTTAGAGACAGATGAAGAAGGTATGATTACCGCTTATAAACTACGTCAACCCGATCAAAAACGTGAGTCTGTTAAAGCTCTACATGGTCTAAATTTCCGAGTAATCGCAGCGGGTGACTCGTATAATGATACAACCATGCTGGGTGAAGCGGACCATGGTTTCTTGTTTGATGCACCTGCAAATGTGATTGCTGAGTTTCCACAGTTCCCAGCTATTCACGGCTATGATGCATTAAAAGAAGCAATCCGTTCAGTTTCACAGCGTAATATCCCAGCTTAATATAAATAATAAAAAAGGCGCTTTAAGCGCCTTTTTTATTATTTATGGTTTTTAAACTTAGAATTTATAACCAAGTTTTAAACCATAAGCGATTGCATTATTGTCAGAGAACTCTGCAACATATTCATCACCGCCCGCTTGCGCACCAGTTTGAGCTTTAGCATCACCTAACCAAAAGTATTTTACACCACCAGCAATAAACGTTTGTGGAGTAGGGCTATATTGAAGACCTAAACCTACGTTCCAGTAACCTTCAGTTGGACCTAAAGTTGTGATTGGGTCACCCGCACCAGAGTCCCAACCTACAGAAACGTTACCCGCCCACTTGTCGGTAAGTTTGCGACCAACACCTGTGGTTACTGTCCATTGGTCATCTGTATAGCTCACTAAATCGAAACCATTTGGGCGGTTGACAATAGGCCCTACAACTTTTGATAGCTGTCCAAATTTGTATGGTTGAACAGAGAAATCTTTCCAGTTCACCCAACGAATGTTTGCAAACGCAACTGTGTCAGCCATGATACCTGTTTGGAAATCAAAGTTAACAGATTGAGGTGTAGTAATTGTGGTATCTGCTGAGCTATTTTTAATTGCATCGGCCGCTGCAGCTTGCCCTAATAATGAAAGAGCGGGAAGTGTAGGCAAATTTTCACGAATATTGACGTCATGGTCAACTTCTGAACGATAAGTTAAAGAAGCTTTAAGTGCAATTTCAGGAATTTGATAAGCAAAACCTGCTAGCCAACCCACACCGCCAGTTTCTTTGATATCTGCATCATAGCCATTGTAGATACTATAAGCTTGTCCACGAAGGCTAATATTTCCTTTAATTGTTTGATACACACCACCTGCATAGAGGTTCCAATTTTTATTTGGTTGGAAACCAAAAACCATAGCAAGGTTTTGAGTATCAACTTCAACTTTAGTGCCACCTTTGCCGAGTAAACCATTAATGTTATTTATTCCAGCATCTACTCTTTCTGTGACGCTTTGTTTTACAGCTGTATCGATAGCAGCTTTAGTAGCTGCATTATTATTATACGCACTTAAAGTAGCAGCAAATTGTGCTTTCCCAGCATCAGAGCTTAAATCAACTCCCTGGGCTTGCAGAACAGCACCGACACGCTGATCGCTAGTTAATCCGTTAAATGTTGTATCAATAGTATTGGCACGAATTACATCTAGTCTGTCTTGCGCTAAAATTGTGTTAGAAGAATCTGATACAAATACATTTTTCCCAGAATATTCTGCATCTGCACCAAATGGCTGATCGTACAGTAAACCAAATGAGAATTTATCGTTAAGTTGTAGTTTTAAAGCTGCATTTGGGAAAAAATAATCCTCACCCATATCGCTAATATCACGGCGTGTTGCGCTTGATCCTGCTTCTTTACCCGATACATCTGGGTCTAAAACAGAAATACCAGCTTCAAAGTAGTTACCAGGCTGCAAAAATGCAGACATTGATTGTCCAGAGCGATCCAATGCTGCTGCAAAAACCCCAGTTGCAGGCAGCGTTGCTAAAATCATTGCAGTGCTCAGATGTTTTAATTTCATTTTAATCTTTCCTTGAACTTCAAGACATTTTTTTAAAAGTAACAGAGTTAAACCGTTTAAACTGTGTTGCCTTCAAAGCTCCAAATTACAAGTAATAGAAGCTTTGATAACTCCATGTAACAAAAATAGCATAATTACAATAAGAGTAAATCTGTTATATGAACTGAGGAGTACTCACTTTTTATACAAATAGAGTCAATAATGGATGAAATATGAAGGAATATTTGTATTGTTAAATTAATTTAATTAATTGATATTTATATTTTTATCTATTAGTGGTGACCTTTGTTTTTATGACATTTTTGTCACAAATTCAAGAAAAATGGTCAAAGATTTTTTTGTAAAAATATGAATTAAGTGATTATGAAATGAGTATTAGTTGTCATTTTTAGTTGATAAGTCCAGTTTCTCTACATCTGTATATTATTGATTAAATTTTATATTATTCATTTTATGAAAAAGTTTACCTTAATTTTTTTACCATTTGATCTATTTTTTGAGCGAATTTGGATTCTATATTTGAAAGTTATGTGTAATAAAAAACCGAAAATAATGATCTAAATTCGGCTATTCTATTTTTAGAGCTAAAACACAGCATTAGAGTGGGTATAACTTTTCATCAAATTGCTCAAGTTTGGGAAATTTTAATGACTCGAGCTGGTCCAGATGAGTAAGGTAGATTACATAGTCTTCAAGAAGGGTTTGTCGTGCTTCTTGGCTAATATACGGTACATGGTAAGCAATGAATGGAGGTAGGACTTCAAAACCAGCATATGCCAAAGTACCACGTTGAATCGGCGATAAATAATTTTCGATTGGTCCGTGAATTGAGTTTTCTCCAAACATGTGTGTTCTACCACCGAGTGTTAAACACAACATCGCTTTTTTACCTGCCATGCCGCCATGGTTGTAAAAACGCTTGCCCCCATAAAAAAGTCCAGAGACAAACACACGATCAATCCAGCCCTTTAAAATTGCTGGAACAGATGTCCAATAAAGTGGGAAATTTAAAATGACGAGATCAGCTTTTTTTACCTTTTCAATTTCAGCTTGAATATTTGGAGCTAGAAGCTGATTTTTGCTGGCATTTCTTTGTTCAAGTGCATAGTTAAAATACTCAGGCTGATTAAGCTCTAAGAAATCCGCTTTGGATGCAATAGGGTTAAATTGCATCGCATATAAATCTGAAACTTCTACGCTGTGCCCAAATTTTTCTAATGTTTGCTTAGCTGTACTTTTTAGAGCAGTGGTAAAAGACTGTGGTTCTGGATGAGCATGGACAATTAGAATGTTCATAGGGGAGGACCTGTATTCTTTTTCAGAAATTTTGCTGTCTGGTGCAATTCAGCGGATTTTGTTTTGAATAACTATGCATCAATTTAAAAGCATGGCATAGTTCATGAACTGACAGTTTTTACCATTTTACGCCATTTTATTTTGCTCATATGGGTTGTTTATGAATCCAGAATTACCCGGAACTTATATTAATTTAATCGTTGAGACTGTTAAGCGGTGGGGTGTCTCTGGTGAGCAGCTTTTAAATGGTAGTGGAATAACTTTAGACCAATTAGAAAAGCCTTACTGGTATGTTGAATTCAATATCTTAAATCAGTTTATTGAACGGGCAATCGAGTTATGCAAAGAGCCAGCACTAGCAGGTTATTTAGCTTTAAGTATGACGGCTTCATGTTATGGTTCAGTCGGAATGGCTGCCATAGTTTCTCCAAATTTAGGAGAAGCATTGAAAATACTTGAACAATTCATTGCTTCACGTTGTAAGGTTTTTAAACCGGAATTAAAACAAGAAAATAATGATGCATGTTGGTCAATTCATCAGCCTGTCAGTGCATTTCAACTGAGCCCAAATGCCAACATTTTTTTGTTACTCGGTTTTGTTCAAATTGCGAAAAAATTAACAGGGCTTTCTCATTTGGGAAAAGTTGAATTACAAATGCCAGAGCCGATAGGTTTTGACCAAATCAGTCATCAACTGGCTGTGACTTGTTTATTTAACCAAAAGGGTAATCGTTGGATATTTCCAAAAGAGTATTTAGCACAATCTGTATTAACGGCAGACCCAATGCTAGCGCCGTTATTAAATGCGCAATGTAAGCGGGATATAGAGAAATTAAACTTAAAAAGTGGTTGGAAAGGACAAGTCAAACAAGTTGCCGAAAAATTGCTTTTGAATGGGGAGATTGAGACATTAAAAGTTGGGCAAGTGGCTCATATCATGAATATGTCAGAGCGAACTTTGCAACGCTATTTAGCTCTTGATGATACTAGTTTTACCCTCTTGGTAGACTCTCTCAAAAAGGAGCATGCCCAGAAACTTTTAGCTCAAAATAACATGTCGATCGAAAAAGTCGCTTTAATGCTAGGTTATGCCGAGACTTCTCACTTCACCCGTGCATTTAAGCGCTGGATGGGAGTAACGCCTAAATATTTCCAAAGCCAGCATAAAATGGCGGATTCAAATTAAAGGGCCACAAATTTAAATTCGTGGCTTTTCATTTATGATTTAAGTCAATTAAGTAGATTGTTCTGGCTTAGATGAGAGTGATTCAATCACTTCAAAATAGCTAGGTGGTACTGGAACATGGCCGCGGTCTCTCAATAGACGATGCATACGCGGCAGTTTGAAGTAGGGCACCGAAGCCATTAAATGGTGTTCCATATGGTAATTGACATGAATAGGCGCTACAAAACTTCTAGCAATCCAACCTGCACGTGTAGTACGGGTATTGGTTAAAGCTGTATTACTCGTTTGCATACCTGCATGTTCGGCCATTGAGCGAATTCTTAAAAATAAAGGAAACGGTGTCAAATACGCTAAAGGCCATAACCAATAAAACCGTTGCTGACCAAAAGCTTTTAAAACACCATAAAGAGCTACATTGATTGCAATAGCTCCGCTACTGTTTTTTATTAGGCTTTTGGCATAGTCAACGAAATCTTTATTGCTTCGATCTAGCCAGACTTGATCATTTGCAACAGTCCATTTCATTAAATCTAGGTCCATTAACACTCGACCAAAGCTAAACTTTAATCCTGTCATACCTGTTAAGTCGCGTAAAAATTTACGAGTAAGAGATTTTTTGCTTACAGGAAAACCAGAAACTAACGAAAGGTCAGGGTCATCTGGAGTAGAGGTTTTTGCATGATGACGAACATGATGTACGCGATATTTTTGTAGATCATTCCAGATTGGACGGGCGCATAGCCATTCACCTACAAAGTCATTTATTTTTTTATTTTTGAATAAGCTTTTATGAGATGCATCATGCATCAAAATTGCTAGGCATAACTGGCGACCTGCCAATATAGCTAAAGCTAGCATACAAGCAAGTAATTTGCCCCAGCTAGGTAAGTAATCCCACATCATGATTAAGCTTGCAAATGTTCCGCCAATAACGGCCCATGTGCTTGCAACAGCCCAAGCACCGTATATATCTGAGGGTTGTGTGAGTTCTTGTATTTCTTCTCTGCTAAATAGATCGGTCACACTCACTTGTGCATTCATTTTTATTCTCCCAAATCAGATTTTGGTATCCATATCTTATATTACAAATATAATCATAAAATTTTAAAATGTGAAATATTTGTTTGTAAAAAAATAAATCGCCCTTTAGTGGGCTAATTCATTTTCATAAAGTTTCTGCCATAGCTTTTGTCCAATCGAATCGAGCTGTTGTACATTTTGAGCAAACTGATTGCGGGCATGTTCATCAACAAATGGAGAAGGCAGTAGAGGATCATTCATGAGTAAGGTAATGGTTTCACGTCCTAATAATAAAGCTTGGGTAGCAGCCTCATTTAAGGATAAATTTTTATAATTCAAAAGCCATTCTTGGATATCTTGACTATACATTTCATAGTTTTTTTCAAGCTGCTTGGTATCCCACAAGGAAGGAATTAACGCAACTGTTTTTGCGTCAAATTTTTGAATAATAGAAATTTTAGCTTCATTTTCAAGACCCGCTAAAATGAGCTCTTCACATGTTTTTTCAAAGCTATACGCTAAATTATCTGGACGTATATAAATTCCAGTTTCGAGTTCTCTAAAACCAAATTGACGTAAAGCGTGTTCTCTCTTTTTTAAAGCGGTTCGATCAATACGACCTAATGTCCCCGTAAATACTGCCAGATAGTGTTGTTGCCATTCTTTAGTCTGCTTAATGCCATTTTTACGATTCAAAATGACTTTTGCCCATTCTTTGGTTGATGGCGAAAGTTGATAAATACCGCGTTCTACACTTTCTATCATGCCTTCATTTAATAGCCGAGTCGTAGCCACACGAATACCGTTGTCACTCATATTAAAAAGTTTAGCGGCAATTAATATTTGTCTAATCGTGAGCTGAGGGTAAGCAGAGGAAAGAAATAAATCGATAATGAGATGGCGTGCATTAATTTTGATATTTTTCATTCAGATTGAATTTTTGATATGAGTTGCATTTGATCAGAATAATATCATGTTTTTTTAAGGACTTTTTAAGATCATTTTGTAGAGTAAGTAAAGGTAAAAAGCTTTGTCTATAACAAGAAAAACTTTGGCAGTTCTTAACCAAGTTTTATCTTTTTACGATAGTTAACCCAAGTTTGTCATCATGATGTGATACATTATCGCACTTTAAATAAACTGCCTTTAACTAGGGGCAATAACCACAAACGTTAGAAATGATCTGATATTGAACATGTGTTAAGTCTAATTTGGGACTTACCAATTTCGATAAAACAAATTTTAGGTCGTTCTAATGATTAACTTTCTTTGAGCAAGTTATGGAAAATTTTGAAGTTATAAAAGCACTGTTTTTAGGCTTTGTCGAAGGCTTAACTGAATTTTTACCTATCTCGAGTACAGGCCATTTAATTTTATTTGGTCATATTATCGATTTCCACTCAGACGGCGGTCGTGTATTTGAGGTCGTAATCCAGTTAGGTGCTATTTTGGCAGTGTGCTGGTTATACCGACAAAAAATTATTAACTTGATTAAGGGATTCTTTAGCGGTGATGTGGAGTCACGTCATTTTGCGATTAGTGTGCTTATTGCATTCTTTCCAGCAGTCATTATTGGTGTTCTAGCTGTCGACTTTATTAAAAGTGTTCTATTTAGCCCAATTGTGGTTGCGATTGCCTTAATTGTCGGCGCCCTGATCATTTTCTGGGTTGAATCTAGACAGTTTGAACATAAGACACTTGATGCAACTAAAATTACTTTTAAACAAGCACTTTTAGTAGGTCTTGCTCAGTGTGTGGCGATGATTCCGGGAACTTCGCGTTCAGGCGCAACAATTGTAGGCGGAATGTTTGCAGGTTTATCACGCAAAGCTGCTACAGAGTTTTCTTTCTTCCTTGCTATGCCGACCATGCTGGGGGCTGCGACTTTTGACTTGATTAAAAATGCTGACGTATTGACCTCAGACAATATGGTTAATATTGGGGTGGGATTCGTTGCTGCTTTTATTGCCGCGCTGTTTGTTGTAAAAGCATTGGTACTGTTTGTAGAACGTCACACTTTACGTGTATTTGCTTGGTACCGAATTGTCCTCGGTGTAATTATTTTGATTGCAGCAATGTTCTTTAATTTATCGGCTTAAATAGCCTGATAAAGTGAAAAAACCTAGAATGCTCTAGGTTTTTTTATGCCTAAAAATTGATTTGGATTGCCTATTTATACAAAGTAAACGTAAGACAGATGTTTTCATTTTGGGTTCATTGTTATATTGACTATTAGATTATCTCTCACAATAAAACTATGCCGCAAAATCATCTTACAGAACATTTGGTCGATGCATTTTTGCACTTGGCTCCAGCAGAAGGCCTCTATCCTACTTTTATTTCTAATATCACTTTAATGCGTGTAGATCATTCCACACCACCTATTGCCGTGCTGCAAGAACCCTCAATTGTTTTAGTGATACAGGGGTTAAAGCGCGGATATATTGGTAAAGAAATCTTTCAGTTTCAACAAGGACAGTGCTTATTTATCTCAATTGCAATACCGTTTGATTGCGATACTGTAGTTGAAAATAATGAACCCATGTTGGCAATCGCAATAAAGTTTGAACCACAAATGATAGCTGATCTCATTACTAAAATGGATAAACAGCAACAAGTGGTTACTGAAGATGCTCATTCAAAAGATTTAAAATTAAGCTGTGGGCTTAGAGTGATTGACATGAATGCCACCATTTCAGATGTTGCTCTCAGATTGCTCAATTTACTTCGTTCTAAACAAGATACTTTTATATTGGGTGAGCAAGTTAAAAGAGAATTGGTTTATCGTGTGGTGCAGGCTTCAGGCGGCAATCTAGTCGAGAGCTTATCGGCTATGGCAAGTCGAAATGGCGTGATTTACACCATTTGTGAAATTATTCAACGTGATTATTATCATAACTTAACGGTTCAAGAGTTGGCGAAACAAGCGGGCATGAGCATATCGCTTTTTCATCAAACTTTTAAAAAGGTGACGAATTATTCGCCCTTACAGTACATCAAAATTACTCGGTTACATAAGGCACGCGAGTTAATCACGAACAATAAAATGGGAGTCGCAGAAGCCGCCTATGAAGTTGGATATGTTAGTGCTTCTCAATTTAGCCGAGAATTTAAGCGACTGTTTGGAGTTCCACCCAAGTCTTCAATTATTTAACGTAGATTAGTATTTTGAAATATAAATCAAACATGGAGCATTATATGACCCTTCCAACAACCATGAAAATTATTGAAATTACGGCTCCTGGTGGACCTGAGGTTCTAAAAGTTCAAGATGCAAATATTCCAGCACCTCAAGCAGATGAAGTCTTAATTGAGGTAAAGGCTGCTGGAATTAACCGCCCTGATGTATTGCAGCGTATGGGTTTATATCCAATGCCTAAAGGTGTTACTCAAATACCCGGACTTGAAGTCGCTGGTGTCGTGGTTGCTGTAGGTGAACAAGTCGATCAATTCAAGGTTGGAGATAAAGTTTGCGCCCTAACAAATGGCGGTGGTTATGCTGAGTACTGTGCGGTAACAGCAACTCAAGTATTACCAATTCCTGAAAATTTATCTTTTACACAAGCTGCTGCGATTCCGGAAACATTTTTTACGGTTTGGGCAAACCTATTTGATATTGGCCGTTTAAAGAAACATGAAACTGCATTGATTCACGGTGGGGCAAGTGGTATTGGAACCACAGCTTTAGCGATTTGCCAAGCTTTAGGGATTAAAACTTTTGCTACGGTTGGTAGTGAAGATAAAATTAAAGCACTCTCTAGTTTCACCACAGCAATTAACTATAAAACCCAAGATTTTGAGCAGGAAGTTTTGAAGCACACTCAAGGTCAAGGTGTTGATGTCATTTTAGATATTGTAGGTGGTTCTTATTTCACGAAAAACCTAAATCTATTAAAACGTGATGGCCGATTGGTCATTATTGGTTTTATGGGGGGACGAATCGCAAAAGAATTTGATTTACAAAAACTGATTTTAAAACGTGCCACAATTACGGGTTCAACGATGCGAGCACGTAATAGCCAAGAAAAAGCACAAATTGCCCAATCTTTGAGTGAGCATGTGTGGCCATTATTGGCTCAAGGTAAATGTTTACCGCAAATCTATAAATCGTATGCTTTTTCAGATGTACAAAGTGCTCACGCATGTATGGAACAAGGTGATCATATTGGAAAGATCGTTTTAGAAATGAATGCGTAACGCTGTAATCATTGAAGTTTGGGCGAACGACAGGTTCGCCTAAACTGAATTTTATAATTCTAGATTCTGCCTATTTCTCTATAAAAATTGCCAAATTCTATTGGCAGATTGCACCACTTCTATAACTTCACCTATAAATTGAGTAAGAAATAACAATTGGTTTTTACCTTATTTCTTTCCTTACTGATGAAAAAGGATAGTAACAATGAATACTGCAAATATTGATGATAAAAATCCTACTCCAGATTTGGCTGAAGATAATGCCTTTTTCCCATCACCTTATTCACTGAGTCAATATACTGCTCCTAAAACCGATTACGATGGTACGACTTATTCAACGCCGTATACAGGCAATAAAAAGGTCTTAATGATTGCAACTGATGAACGTTACATCCAGATGCAAAACGGTAAGTTCTTTTCAACAGGTAACCATCCTGTAGAAATGCTTTTACCGATGTTTCATTTAGATAATGCAGGCTTCGAAATTGATATTGCGACACTTTCAGGAAATCCAGCCAAACTTGAAATGTGGGCAATGCCAAAGCAAGAACAAGTGGTGTTAGATACCTTTCAGAAATATGCAGATAAATTAAAAAATCCGCTAAAACTAGCTGACATTTTAGAAAATGCAGTTGGTGAAAACTCACCCTATGCGGCTGTATTTATTCTGGGTGGGCATGGCGTATTAGCTAAAATTCCACATAGTCTTGAGGTAAAGAAAGTTCTTAAATGGGCGGTTGAACAAGATAAATTTATTATTACGTTATGCCATGGTCCAGCCTCATTACTGGCTGCGGCAGTTAATGAACAGCCAGAAAACTATATTTTTAAAGGCTATCAAATTTGTGTATTCCCTGATTCATTAGATAAAGGAGCAAATATTGATATTGGTTATATGCCTGGAGCTTTACCTTGGTTAGTGGGTGAAAATCTTGAAAAACTCGGTGTAGAAATTTTAAATAAGGGCATTACAGGTCAATGTCATAGAGACCGTAAATTGCTAACTGGTGATAGTCCGCTTGCTTCTAATAATTTAGGGAAACTTGCAGCTGAAACATTGTTGGCTGAAGTGAAGGATTAAGTGATGAAATATGTACGCCCTGCGGGACTCGAACCCACGTCGGTCGCTTAGGAGGCAACTGCTCTATCCAGTTAAGCTAAGGGCGCATAATTTTATGATTATAAACAAAAAAGCTATTGCGAAGGCAATGGCTTTTTTACGTTTTAGTTATTAAAAATTTTGCCAGAGTGGCCAATAAAGATAAAGTTGAACCATTCAACGGTTTCAAACACTTATATCTGTAGAAAAACAGTTTATAAAGCTAAAAAATCACAAAAACTTCATGTTGATCTTTCTATGATCTGAAGCAAAACACGAAAAGGTTTAAGACAAGCAATTGAGTAAATGAAACTGTTCCCGAAAGGTTGTTTGTTAAAAATCAGATTTAGCTACCTATAATTCAAAAGGGCATAGCATGAAAAAAATTGATGAACAGGACTTATCTAGAATTATTGAAATGGCATGGGAAGATCGAACCCCATTTGAAGCAATTGAGCGAGAATATGGCTTAAGTGAAAGCGAAGTGATTCGTTTAATGAGATATAACCTGAAAACCAATAGTTTTAAACTTTGGCGTAAACGTATGGCAGGGCGTAAAACTAAACATCAACAATTACGTTCACCAGCCGTTGAACGAGCTTACTGCTCTCGTCAGTATAAATATGCTTAACATCATCATATATAACCAATTGAAATACATCTGATTCAACAATGAAGAGTCGTGTTGAATCAGTTAAAATAATCTGGTGAAATATTTACTTATTTGAACGGGCTTGTCTTTTACATCTTTCAGAGCAATATTTTACTTCTTCCCAGCAACGTTCCCATTTTTTTCGCCAGTCAAAAGGGCGTTGGCAATAGACACATATTTTCTGGGGTAGATGCTGTTTTTTCATGATATTAAAGCTCATCAAGTTGATGAATAAGTAACTTTGCATGCTTCATGACAGAAGCTTTATCTTTCATACGATCAAGGTTTTTATAAATCATCGACATTCTGGGATTCTGACGAAATATGGCCTCATGCTGGCTCATAAAATACCAATACAAACTGTTAAATGGACAACTGTCTGGTTCAGTTTTGGTTTTGACGTTATATGTACACTGCTGACAATAATTTGACATTTTATGTATGTAATTACCTGATGCAGCATAGGGTTTACTTGCCATGGTGCCGCCATCTGCATACATTGCCATACCTAATGTATTCGGTAACTCAACCCATTCATAAGCATCTACATAGACAGCTAAATACCATTCGCAAATTTCTGATGGGTTTACACCTGCTAAAAGCGCAAAGTTGCCTGTAATCATTAAACGCTGAATATGGTGAGCATATCCATGTGCAAAGGTATTTCTGAAACACTCGGCCATACATGCCATTTTTGTATTACCCGTCCAGTAATATTGTGGCAGCGGCGTGCTGGCTTGAAGGGTATTTTGATCGCTATAGTCAGGCATACACAACCAATAGATTCCACGCACATATTCCCGCCACCCTAATATCTGCCGAATAAATCCTTCTACTGCATTTAAGGGAACCTGTCCGTTGTAATAAGCTGTTTGGGCAGCGTCACACACTTCTTTTGGCAATAACAATCCACAATTTAAATAAGGCGAGAGCAGACTATGAAACATAAAATCTGAACCATAAACCATGGCATCTTGATAATCGCCAAAGTGGGGTAGGTTGTTAGAAATAAAATGATCTAGAGCAAGTAGGGCATTTTGACGGGTTGTTGCCCATTGAAAGGAGTTGATATTGCCGATATGTTGAGAAAATTCTTTCTTGACCAGTTGAATAACATCTATATCAATTTGATCATGCTCAAAGGTTAATTTTGGTGGCAAAGGTGGATTGCCTGACCAAGCTTTTCGATTGGCTTGATCAAAGTTCCATTGCCCGCCAACGGGTTGTTGGTCATGCATTAAATAATGAGTTTGCTTGCGCATTTCTCGGTAAAAGTATTCCATTCTTAGTGTTTTATATTTGTTTGCCCATTGCTTGAATTGTTCTACGGTACAAAAGAATCGATCATCTTCTAAACAAATAACAGGTAGTTTTAGCTTGTTAGCCCATGAAGTTTCGATTTCATGTTGTAAGCGATACTCACCACATTGGGTAATGACGAGAGTATTCGCCGAGAAGTGTTGCTGCTGCAAAGCAATAAAGTCGACTAACTTTTTTATATGACTTTCGCGCTTAAATGTGTGATAACGGATTTTCCAGCCCTGTGCTTTTAATTCTTTTGCAAAGTGACGCATTGCACTAAAAATCAGTGCTATTTTTTGTGGATGATGAGCAACATAAGACGTTTCCTCAAGCACTTCAGCCATCAAAATAACGTCTTCATTACGGTTTAAATACTTGAGCGTTGCGAGTTGGTGATTTAATTGATCACCCAGAATTAAACCAAATCGCATATTTTTGCTTCATGAGATGGAACTAAAACTAGTTTAAGTTTTCAGAGATCAATTTTATGTGAAGCAGAGCTTCTAAGTTCATCACTGGTCAGTTAGCTATAAAGTCATAGATATAACTTAAAAGCATAGCGCGCGTGAATAAAATGTGATTTTAATCAAAAAGATACAAATTAAATGAATTGAAGATGTTTGCCAGTATGCGTAAGATTTTTAAAAAATATGTTTAAGCTTGATCCTTTTGAAGGAGCCATAGAGGCCATCGAAAGGTTCTTCACTCGAGTATATAAATGGATACCAACAACCTTCCTATTGCTTATATTTTTCAGCAGCAACAACTTTTGGTTGATGCGAATTTTAATCTACCTTGCCTTGAACAGCAGGAATATGATTTACCTATACAAGCAGACCCTCTAGTAATAGCAAGAGATTTCCAAGAAAGCGAACTTATACCAAATGGATATCAGTTCATACCCATTCGCCAACTCTTACAGTATTGGACTAAATCTCAGTTTGAGCAGGCAAGTCGCGCTTTTCAGTTGCTAGAGTGGCGCCGTAATCATCAGTTTTGTAGTCGTTGCGGACATAAAACCCAGCAGCATAAGACTGAATATTCAATGACTTGTCTAGCATGTAATTTTAATCAATATCCTAGGGTCAATCCTTGTGTAATTACCATTATTACGCGTGGTGAAGACGAGATTTTGCTGGCTAAAAATGCTAGAAATACGAGCCAGATGTACAGTTTAATTGCTGGCTTTGTCGAGGTAGGGGAAACACTAGAAGATGCTGTTCGACGTGAAACATTAGAAGAAGTTGGATTACACATTAAGAATATTCAGTATTTGGCGAGTCAACCATGGCCATTTCCGAGTAACTTAATGTTGGCTTTTAAAGCTGAATATGAAGCGGACGAAATTGAAATTCAGGAGAAAGAACTTAGCGATGCTCAGTTTTTCAAATTTAATCAATTACCTGAAATTCCATTTAAGGGCAGTATTGCTCATGCAATGATTATGCACGTTATTCATGGCACACCTGTCGCTGATGATACGAAGCAGTGGCTTTAAACTGAGATTCAGATATGGCTTTAATCTTATAGTTTTAAATAAAAAAGCCATTGTCTAGACAATGGCTTTTTAGATTTATTTATTCTTCAGGATTCTCAATGGAATCTAGTTTTTTAGGATTTAAATAGTCAAAAAGTACGAGCATTGCAGTAATCCAAATAGGGATCATCATTACTGACTCTTTGAAGCCTTGAGTCCACATAATATAGAGAACCACAGCAATAAACGCTAAAACTAAGTAATTACTAAAAGGCGACCATAACGCTGGAAAAGATGTCTTAATATTCGCGTGCTTAACAAAGCGTCTATACTTCAAATGTGTAATTGATATCATTGCCCAGTTTAGAACAAGTGCACCAACTACAACATACATAAGATGTCCAAGAGCATCTTCAGGTACAAAGTAATTTAAAAGAACACAACCAAAGATTAATAAAGCAGAAAGTAAAACAGCGGGAATAGGAACCCCTTGTTTATTGGTTTTTGCAAAAACTTTTGGTGCATTCCCTTGTTGAGCGAGGCTGTATAGCATACGACTATTTGCAAACATCCCACTGTTATAAACAGATAGAGCAGCAGTTAAAATAATAAAGTTAAGTAAGTGTGCAGCCCAACCAATTCCCATTTGGCTAAAAATCATAACAAATGGACTTTTGTCGAGACCGCCAAGATCTAATTGGTTCCATGGCACTAATGAAAGTAAGATCGCTAGTGAACCGATATAGAAAATCAAAATACGGAAAACGACTTGGTTAATTGCTTTTGGAATCGTTTTTTTCGGATCTTTTGCTTCTGCTGCGGCCATACCAATCAGTTCAATACCACCAAAGGCGAACATCAAGAAAGCCAACATATAGAAGAGGCCGCTAAAGCCATTTGGAAAAAATCCACCATGAGACCAAAGGTTACTAAATGAAATATTTGAGCCTACATCTGCTGTAAATAGCAAATAGAGTCCAAAAACAATCATAGAGATGACCGCAGCAACTTTAATAATAGCGAGCCAGAATTCGGACTCACCATAAAATTTGACGTTTGTTAGGTTAATTGCCGTAATCACGACAAAGAAAAATAAGACAGACGTCCACGCTGGAATATGAGGCCACCAATAATTAATATATTTGGCCACTGCGGTGAGTTCGCTCATCGCAACCAGAACGTAGAGTATCCAATAATTCCATCCGGTTAAAAATCCGGGAAATTTCCCCCAGTATTTATACGCAAAATGGCTGAACGATCCTGCAACAGGTTCTTCAACAATCATTTCTCCCAGGTGGCGCATAATTAAAAAAGCAATTAAGCCACCAATGGCATATCCTAAAATAATGGATGGTCCCGCAGATTGAATCACTTGCGCCGAGCCTAAAAATAATCCGGTACCAATTGCTCCACCCATAGCAATTAATTGGATATGTCGATTTTTTAGTCCTCGTTGAAGTGTAGAAGATTCGTTGGTCAAAGGTCTTCACTCACTATGAATAAGTAAATTATTCTAATAGATGGAGTTATTTTAGCCTAGACTACAAATTAATAAGCAGTGACTGAAAAGTAATTATAAAAACTATTTAAAATCATAATCTTGCTTTTAATATTTCTATTTCGAGTGAAAAGTACTCTAAAAAATATAATTTCAGATAGACTTTTTTTCTTAGATTTTGCTTAGATTAAGTCATTGCAAGAGCATTGTTAAATTCACAAAATATGCTCGCGTCAATACGATTGATGTATAAATCAGATCGCTATCTCTTGACCTTAAAACAATTTAAGATGAAGAGAAGGGTAAAACAAGAATGCTTGTTTTGATATAGAAGAACATAATAGTAAGGATAACAGTTGATATGAGCTCAGTACCGCAAATTAAAATTCCAGCAACTTATATACGTGGTGGAACGAGTAAAGGTGTCTTTTTTAAACTTGATGATTTGCCGGAAAGAGCTCAAGTTGCGGGTCAAGCAAGAGATCAGCTGTTACTACGAGTCATTGGTAGTCCAGATCCTTATGGAAAACAAATTGATGGGATGGGAGGAGCCACTTCGAGTACCAGCAAAACTGTTATTCTCGCTAAAAGTTCTCAGCCAGATCATGATGTCGATTATTTATTTGGTCAGGTTTCAATTGATCAAGCTTTTGTAGATTGGAGTGGTAACTGCGGTAATTTGACTGCTGCTGTTGGTTCTTTTGCGATTTCAAATGGTTTGGTTGGTGCAGATCGTATTCCAGAAAATGGCCTATGCACGGTTCGAATCTGGCAAAAAAATATTCAAAAAACGATTATTGCGCATGTGCCTATTACCAATGGACAAGTTCAAGAAACTGGCGACTTTGAACTTGATGGGGTGACGTTTCCTGCCGCTGAGGTTCAAATTGAGTTTTTAGACCCAGCCGATGACGGTGAAGACGGCGGCGATATGTTCCCGACAGGAAATATCGTTGATGAATTAGATGTTCCTGATATTGGCCGTTTCCAAGCGACATTCATTAATGCAGGTATTCCAACTATTTTCTTAAATGCAGAAGATTTGGGTTACCAAGGTACAGAATTACAAGATCATATTAATAGTGATGCAGCAGCACTAGCACGTTTTGAAAAAATTCGTGCCTATGGCGCAGTACAGATGGGTTTAATTAAAGATATTTCAGAAGCGGCTGCGCGTCAGCACACACCAAAAATTGCTTTTGTTTCTAAACCTAAAAACTATATCGCTTCAAGTGGTAAGTCAGTTTCAGAAAGTGATGTCGATTTACTGGTTCGTGCTTTGTCGATGGGTAAACTTCACCATGCCATGATGGGAACAGCAGCGGTAGCGATTGGTACGGCAGCTGCTATTCCGGGCACATTGGTAAATTTAGCAGCTGGCGGTGGTGAACGTGAAGCAGTACGCTTTGGTCATCCATCTGGGACATTACGTGTTGGTGCTCAAGCTGAACTTACAAATGGCCAGTGGGTTGTTAAAAAGGCAATTATGAGCCGTAGTGCGCGTGTGTTAATGGAAGGTTGGGTACGCGTTCCAGGTGACAGTTTCTAAAAGTCACTTAAAAATGAAAAAAGCCTCTCCATTTTGTAGAGGCTTTTTTACATGGGCCTTCGAAAACTCATCACGCACTTTTCATAGTGAATCGTGTATGATGTAGCGCATGAATGCTTCATGACATTCAATAAAATTTCTCTACTGATTTTATCGAGGCGACTGTGTCATCACTCTCTCAAGTTAATGCGGATGTTTTAAAACAAGCTCAACAACGTATTCAACAAGATTTATTGACGACACTGGCCGCATTTTCAATTCCAGAACCTTTAAAAAGTGCAGTACACCATGCAGTCATGCTTGGTGGAAAACGTGTGCGTCCAGCTTTATGTTATGCCACGGCTTCTTTACAGCCAAATCCGAATTTTGCTGCGGCTCGCCGTGCTGCGGTTGCAGTTGAACTTATTCATTGTTACTCACTAGCACACGATGATTTGCCTTGCATGGATAATGATTTACTGCGTCGTGGTCAGCCGACTTGCCATGTTGCGTTTGGTGAAGATACTGCTTTGCTTGCAGGCGACATTTTACAATCAATGGCTTTTGAGGTTTTAGGGAGCCGTTTGTTCGATGAACAAGGCCAGGGTACCGATGCCGCGATTGTATTAAAACAAATGCAGATTTTAGCAACTGCTAGCTCCAAAATGGTCTCTGGACAGGTTTTAGATTTGCAAGCTGAAGGCAAGCAAATTACTCAAGACGAACTTGAAAATATTCATCGCAATAAAACCGGTGCGCTCATTCAGGCGGCCATTATGATGGGTGCAGTGACTATCTTCTCTGGAACAGATCAAGCAATTCCAAAGTTGCGTCAATATGGGCAAACGATAGGTTTGGCTTTTCAAGTATTAGACGATATTCTTGATATTACTTCGAGTACTGAAACCTTGGGTAAAACTGCAGGTAAGGATGAACAAGTACAAAAATCGACGTACCCAGCCTTAATGGGGCTCGAACAAGCAAAGTCGTATGCTAAAGAATTGCATGATCAAGCTTTTGAAGCCTTAGCTCATTTTGGTGACGATGCAAAAGAATTAGTAGATATCTCACAATTTCTTTTAGCACGTACCAATTAATAATATTAAATCAATATTCGTGCTTCTATTCATATTCAATGAATAAGGGAGAAAAGAATGAATGGTGAACAACTCCATCAAAAAGCAATTGAAATCGCTCGCAATCTTCCTTTTAGCCAACAGGATCATCCATTTGGGCCCGAATATGAAGTTTTTAAAATTTTAGAAAAAATATTCATGCTGACCGCAGAAGTAGCTGATGTCAAAATAGTTAATGTCAAATGTGATCCCTATAAAAGTCAGGAATATCAGGAGCTCTATTCATTTATTATTCCGGGCTATCACATGAATAAAAAGCACTGGATTTCGATTACACCGCATAAGAACTTAACAACCGATTTACTTCAAGATTTAATTCGCGACTCTTATGATTTGGTTGTAAAAAAACTCCCTTTGAAAGATCAGAAAAGATTAAAAAACCAATAATATAAAAGATAAAAAACGGCGACATAGTGGTCGCCGTTTTGACTTCAATTACGTATTCAAAGTAACTAAATTAATTATGTTTTCCCATAATTCCGCGAATTGTATTTAAAACATCGGCTGGTAAAACCACAGTTTTAGCATTGCTTGATTTCGCCATATCTTGCATCGCTTTGACATACTGTTCACCTAATAGGTAGGCAACTGGCGTTTCTTTATCACCCACTGCACTTGTCACCATCTCAATGGCTTTTTGTGAAGCTTCAGCCAAAACAACTTGTGCTTCTGCATCACGGCGAGATGCTTCTAAGCGACCATCAGCTTCTAAAATTGCAGCTTGTTTTTCACCATCAGCTCTCGTTACTGTAGCACGGCGTTGACGTTCTGCCGCAGCTTGAGCTTCCATGGCAGCTTGCATGGTAGAAGAGGGTTGAATGTCTTGAATTTCAACAGTTTTTAAAGTGATCCCCCAATCTGAAATATCATCGGAAATCGCAGCTTTGAGCTTCGCTTTAATATGATCTCGTGAAGACAAAGCATCATCTAGATCCATTTCACCGACAATAGAACGTAACGAAGTTTGTACAAGGTTTTGAATAGCCCATGTATAGTTTTCAATACCATAAACCGCTTTTTCTGGTGTGGTTAAATTAATATATGCCACAGCATTCATGAGTAATACAGCATTGTCACGCGTAATCACTTCTTGAGATGGGATATCTAACACAATATCTTTAGTGGTAACTTTATAAGCCACTTCATCAACATAGGGAATCACGAAATTAAGCCCGGGATTAAGGGTAGAATGATATTTCCCTAAACGTTGAACAATCCACTTATAACCCTGAGGAACAATACGAACCCCTTTAAAAATGGTGACAGCCACAAAAGCCAAAAAGGCTAAAACAATAATAGTACCGACTGGCATGAAAATACCCTCTCTTTATCTTTAATGTTTATGAAGTACCATGGGACTGGACAATTAAGTCATTACCCGAAATATCAATAACTCTCACACGATCACCGACTTTGACTGGTGTGGTGCTTCGGCAGTTCCACTCATCCGCCCCTAAAATGGGCATTGGAAAACGAACGATAATTTGGTCATGGTCAAGACCAGTTTGAATCACCATACCAATTTGACCAATAGTCGCTTCACGGGGTAATCCCGCTTTAGTTTTATCAATTGATAATGGTTTAATAAATTTGAACCAAAGAATGGTGCATAGCACTGACAGAACTATCCACAATACAATTTGCGTTGTGAGGCTAATATCTGGAAATAACCAGTAGAGAAAGCACACCATAATGGCGGCAATACCAAACCAAAGCGCGGCAAAGGCGGGTAGAATCAGTTCAGAAAGAATAAGTAAGATACCCAATACAAACCAGTGCCAAGGTTGTATAACAAACTCCATAGATCTGCTCTTTTATATATCTTTATGATGGGTAAAAGTGACTCAATATCACTTTTACCACTGTAGCAGATGATAGGGAGTGTGGATAGAAAAAAACCACCTCAATTAGAATTTAGGGCGTGGTGCAGGCTTAAACGCAGCTGGAGATTTTTTGAAGTTTGCAATTGCAGTTTCAACTTGGCGTATTTGCGCTTGAGCTGCTTTTTCGCCTTCCAAAATTGCTTGATTACTTGATTTGAGATCAAGAGTACCTAGATGACCAACTTTAGGTTGAATGACAACATTGGCCTGCTTGAGCTCTTCATTAATACTTTGTTGACCCATGATATTAATGGTTTGATCCAGTAGTCCCCACATATTGGCTGGGCGATTTCCTGCTGGACGCGCGGAAATATCAACAGCAATCACAATATCTGCACCCATGTCACGAGCTGTTTTAACAGGAATTGGGCTAACCAATCCACCATCGACATATTTCTGCTTGCCAATTGTCGCTGGTACAAACACATTTGGAATACTACAAGATGCACGTACTGCTTGGCCTGCATTACCTTTAATGAAGTCAGCTTTTTGACCATTATCAAGGCGTGTTGCCACGGCAGCAAAACGGATTGGAAACTTCTCAATCGGTTTATTGCCTACATTACGGTTAACGTAGTCCTGTAACTTTTGTCCAAGAATAATACCCTGACGATTAAGTGTTAAATCGCGGATATCTGACTCTTGTAACTTTAGAGCCAGACTTTGCAATTGATAAGGCGTTTGTCCACTTGCGTAGATACTTCCAACAAAGCTACCGGCACTGGTACCCGTGACAATTTTAGGTTTAATTCCGTGAGACTCTAAAACCTTAATTACACCAATATGTGAAAATCCTTTTGCTCCACCGCCACCTAAAGCAAGTGCAATCACAGGTTCACGGGCTTTCATTGAGGTTGTCGGTGTTGGTGTTTTGCTAAATTTATCACAGCCAAATAGTGCTAGAGAGATAAATCCAATACTGGCAAATTGAGCAATTTTCATCTTTAAAAATAATCTACGTCGAGATAAATTAAGAGGGCTCATGAGACCAGATTTGCTCAATTTTTGCTAGGTTTTTTTCACTAGATTTTGTAAAGGTTCAGCAAGCCAATTACGATTTTTAGGTGATATTTTTCCTTCATAACGCTCAAAAATCTTGGCGAGATCTTCGTCGTAGTTGCCACTTGGGTTTAGGTGACCTAAGCAGTGAATCGTCTTGTGATCATAATCAAAAGAAAACATCACAATGGGAATATTGGCTTTTGCTGCGATATGGTAAAAACCACTTTTCATTTTTTTTGCTTTTTTACGTGTGCCTTCGGGCGCCATTCCAATCCAGATCTTGTCATATTTTTGAATGGTTGCAACGACTTGCTCAGTAAGTCCATTGGCTGTGTCACGTTTAACTGGAATGACCCCAGCCCAATCTAAAGCTCGTTTAAACGGTGGTTTAAAAAGGGCATCTTTACCTAGGACCGTAATTTGAATACCTAATCCAAAAATTGCAAGAAAGCCATACCATCCATCAATATTGGAAGTATGGGGGGAAATAATCGCCACTGCTTTTGGCAAATTAGGAACTTCACCTTCAATTGTCCAACCTTGCGCTAAAAAAAGTTTTTTAAATAGCGCTCGGCTTAAAGCAGTACCGCGTTGAGGTACTAAATCAGGTAAATTAGGGAAATGTTGATCCATATTTTTTTAAATTTTAACTTGTCCTAGTTTTATCTTAATCTTTTGAAATATATGCTTCATTGGCAAAATGTAAGAACAACATGACATTTGATGTTATTCCTCATTAAACAAATAAAAAGTAGGTTTCTATGTTGCGGCAGCAAAATCTTTATCTTCTGCTATTTTCTTTATATTGGGCACAAGGACTGCCTGTTGGGTTTATGACTCATGCTTTACCTGTGATTTTAAGGGCAGAAGGAGTTTCACTCGCCCACATTGGTGGCTTTGGCTTATTAATGTTGCCGTGGTCAATCAAGATTTTTTGGGCGCCATGGGTCGACCGACACGCACTTTCCCGTTTAGGACATTATCGTAGTTGGATTCTACCTACTCAGTTTTTGACGGTAGCTGTACTGTGTATTTTATCTTTTTTCCCCGTTCAAGCTTTAGATCAACCTATTTATTTATTAGCCTTTTTTATTTCACTACTTTTTATGAACTTAACTGGAGCAACACAAGACATTGCTACCGATGCTTTAGCAGTCAACTTGTTAAAACATGATCAGCAGCATTGGGGCAATACATTTCAGGTCATTGGTTCACGCTTAGGTTTTATTGTTGGGGGAGGTGCCGTACTTTGGTGCTTAGACTGGTTAACATGGCAACCCACTTTTTTGCTATTAGCAACCATAGTATTTTTAAATACTTTACCTATTTGGTTATTTAAAGAGCCTCAACATACTTCTCATGCGAGTCGCGAACTCAAACTTAATCAGCAAAATTTAGTCCTAAAAATTAAAGCTTACCTAAGATATTTCTCTCAAAATAAAGAACTCCGTTCTTGGTTGGTGGTACTGATCACTTTTAAAGTAGCAGACGGCTTAGCTGGACCATTACTTAAACCTTTAATGGTTGATATGGGGTTAAGTTTTACTCAAATTGGTGTTTACATCACGATGCTCGGTGCAGTAGCAGCACTCGCTGGGGCGGCAATAGCAGGAGGCGTGCTTAAATACTTTTCAAGACCAGCAGCATTAATTGGCTTTTCAATTTTTAAAATTATGAGTGTAGGAGCCTATGCTTATTTAGCCTATGCCTATGAACAAAAAATTCAGTTGAATGTCTGGGTTATATATACAGTCAATGCTTTAGAAGATGCATTCTCGGCAATGCTATTGGTAGCTATGTTGACTCTAGTCATGCATTACAGTCGAAAAGAATATGCGGGGACAGATTTTACCTTTCAGGTTTCAGTTATGGCGACTGTTAGCGGTCTTCTTTATAGTTTTAGCGGTGTGATTGGAGATTTACTCGGTTATTTCCATTATTTGATAGCTATTGTCATTATTGCAGTGATCAGTTTACTGCCTATTTTCCTCTGGAAACATGAGAAACTACAGGAAAAATAATGTTAACTAAATGAAATAAAGAACTTTAATATTGCTCAAGCAGTGATCTAAGCTTTATCTACTACCTTTGTCTATGTTTTTAAAAATGTATATTTTTAGCTATTTAAATGCTCAATTAATTGTGCCATCTTGTGTGGGTAGCAAATGGAAGCTAAATGGAGAAAAAATGGATTTGGATAACAAGAAAAATCATGTGAATCAATCAAAATGGGCAGAAAAATGTTCAATTAGATTGGTTATTAGCCTAAAGTCTAAAAAAGAATAATGAAATAACGATTTAATCATTCTATAAGATAAGAGAGTTGTGTAGGATTCGTTACAACATGAAGTTAAGGTAAAAATCTGTAAATCAAAGTATGTTTTTTATGTCTTTGTTTATCGGTTTTAGTCTTGCACAACGTTGAAATTGGTTTTGGTTGCGGTAATAAAATTAATGTAACCAATGTGGAGGAGAGTTGATTTTTTAGCCCCTAGTTTAATGGCGTAAATCAACTTGGCATGGATAGGCAACATAAAATATATTTTTAGGAGTTTTTGATGGATCTATTCCTTAATCGTAAATCTTTCGTTATTAAAAGTTTAGCTCTTACAGTTACAGCTTTAATGATGAGTGGGGCACATGCTGCGACTTCCGACAAAGCGGAAATTCAACAGCTTCGTAAAGAAGTTGAAGCGTTAAAAGCTTTAATTCAAGAACAACGTCAAGTTCAGCAACAACAACAGCAAGTACAGCAACAACAGCAAGTACAGTTAGCTGAAGTTAAGGCACAACCTCAAGCTGCTGCACCAGCTTCTCCATTAGCATCATTAAAATCTAAAACTGGTGCTGATGTGAATCTATATGGTTTTGTTCGTGGCGATGCTAACTATATTATCGAAGGTGCGGATGGTGACTTCGCTGATGTAAGTAAGTCTAATGGTGAAGCAAAAGATAAATTGCGTGCTACTGCTAAAACGACTCGTCTAGGTTTAGATTTTACTGCTCCTGTAAGCAATGCCAAAGTTGGTGGTAAAATTGAGTTGGACTTTGCAAGTGGTGACAATAACAAATCTGAAAATGTACGTATTCGTCATGCTTACTTAACTTATAACAACTGGTTGTTTGGTCAAACTACATCTAACTTCTTGGCGAGCCACGCACCAGAAATGATCGACTTTTCGACGAACATTGGTGGTGGTACAACGCGTATTCCACAAGTACGTTATAACTATAAATTAGCTCCTGCGACTCAATTATTTGTTTCAGCTGAGGAAGGTAATAGTTCAGCAACAGGTGACTCAGTTAAATATAGATTACCTGTATTAACAGCTAAAATTACTCAAGGTTATGCTGGTGGTAATGGTAATGCTTCTGCTCGAGCTTTTGTTGAAAACTACAAATCAGGAAAGGGCGATGACCAGACTGGGTGGGGCGTTGCTGCAGGTACTGACTTTAAAGTAGCAGATCCTTTAAAACTCTTTGCTGATGCTTCTTATGTTGTAGGTAACAGTAACTACTTATATGGTAGTAATTCTGCTTATACTTTAGTTAATGATAATATTGAGCAAAATGAATTTGTAGCTGTACAAGTGGGTGGAACTTATAAGATTTTACCTAACCTACGTGCTACTTTAGCATACGGTGCTCAATTCGCTGATGATGGCACAGACTATGCTAAAGCATATACTGCGGGTAATGAAAAAGTTCAGCAAGCATGGCTCAACGTCATTTATACACCAGTTAAACCAATTGACTTAGGTATTGAATATGTTAATGGTAAACGCGAAACCTTTGCTGGTGATGATTACAAAGACAACCGTGTTGGTTTAATGGCTAAATACAGTTTCTAAAAACAATATTTAGTTAAAAGCTCAAAAGACGAGGTTAAATCTAACCTCGTCTTTTTTTATATAAATTAAAAGAATTAGCATGCTTTAAAGCTTCTGAATTAGATCATTTTTTATTTAAGTCATTTTTAAGTTTCAATTTCTACATTAGAGCATCATAAAAAGATTGTAGTCACCCAAGATGCTGAATTTTTTTTCTACTTTAAAACATAAGCAGATTTCGCTGTTTATGTTTAATTTGATTATAGCCATTTGGTTAGGGGCAATTCTAAATATTGGTTTTTATCACCAAGTGCACCTTTTAACTCCATATTTTGGAATAAAGGCTATTCTATTTTTAGCTGCTACAGTAGTTATTGTGGTTGCTGCTTATTATGCGCTTTTACAGATTTTAAACTGGAAATGGACCGCTAAAATTTTTGCAATTTTACTCATCGTGATTGGTGGTTTTAGCTCTTATTTCGTCAATACCTTAGGTGTAATTATCTCACCTGATCAGATTCAAAATATGATACAAACTGATGTCTCTGAAGTTTCTGATTTAATTTCATTACGTTTCGGGCTTTGGACAGTTTTCTTTGTTGTTTTGCCTATTATTCTAATTACTCAGGTAAAGCTTAAACAAGAAAAAGTATCTTACTTATTAATGAAAAAGCTTGGTTCGATTGTAGCCTCATGTGCAATCGTGGGTATTTTACTATTTGTTTATTATGTTGATTTTGCATCTATTTTTCGTGAGCATCGTGATTTGAAAGGTATGATCTCACCACAAAATAGCATTTCTTCCTTAATGTCTTATTACCATAAAATGGCGCCTAAGAAGAACTTGCCACTTATACATTATGGAGAAGATGCTCATCAAGTTCAGCAAGTACAAAGCAACTTGCCTAAATTAATGGTACTCGTTGTTGGTGAGACTGCCCGTGCAGAAAGTTTTGCATTAAATGGTTATTTGAAAAATACGAATCCGGAACTTTCTAAACAAGATATTTTGAATTTTTCCCAAGTCAGCTCATGTGGTACAGCAACTGCTGTGTCGGTTCCATGTATGTTCTCTGGAATGCCTCGCGTTGACTATGATGAACAACTAGCAAGCCATCGTGAAGGTCTATTGGACATTGCTAAACGTGCGGGTTACCAAGTAACTTGGATTGATAATAACTCTGGCTGTAAGGGTACTTGTGATCGTGTTGAACAGTACAAAATACCAGAAAAGTTAAAGCAAAAATGGTGTAAAGATGGCGAATGCTATGATGATATTTTAATTGATAGCTTAAATGAGTATTTAGCGACTATTCCTAAAGAAGACACTCGTCCGCGACTCATTGTTTTACACCAAGTCGGAAGTCATGGTCCAGCCTATTACAAGCGTGCACCTGCCCAATATCAACCGTTTAAACCGACTTGTGATACTAATGCGATACAGGGCTGTTCTCAAACAGAGTTATTAAATAGTTATGATGACACTATTGTATATACAGACCATGTGTTAAGTCAGATCATTAATAACCTAAAAGAATTATCGAAATATCAAACAGGTTTATGGTATTTATCTGATCATGGTGAATCGACGGGTGAACATGGTTTATATTTACATGGTTCACCATATGCAATTGCACCGACCCAACAAACGCATGTACCAATGATAATGTGGTTTTCTGATAGCTGGAAACAACACAACCTTGCACAAGTGAGTTGTTTAGGCCAACAAACTAAAGAAAAGTTAAGTCAGGATAATTTATTCCCAAGCTTACTGAGTTTGTTAGGTGTAAAAACTCAGGTCATCAACCCTCAACTGGATATGCTGCACTCTTGTGCCCATGTGAATTAGAGCGAGCCTAGAACATGACAAAAATCTTGATGATTGAAGATGATTTTATGATTGCAGAGTCAACAATAACGTTGCTGCAATATCATCAATTTGAAGTGGAGTGGGTCAATAATGGCTTAGACGGTCTGGCTCAGTTGGCTAAAAATAAATTCGATTTAATTCTTTTGGACTTAGGGCTACCTATGATGGATGGCATGCAGGTCTTAAAGCAAATTCGCCAAAGAGCAGCAACTCCCGTCTTAATTATTTCAGCGCGAGATCAGTTACAAAACCGTGTTGATGGCTTAAATCATGGTGCAGATGATTACTTGATCAAACCATACGAGTTTGATGAGTTACTTGCCCGTATTCATGCGCTATTACGCCGTAGTGGCGTAGAGGCTCAGCTTGCGAATCATGAGCAACTATTACAAAGTGGTGATCTGGTTTTAAATGTTGAGCAACATATTGCAACGTTTAAAGGACAGCGTATTGATTTGTCTAATCGTGAATGGGCAATTCTGATTCCTTTAATGAGTCACCCAAATAAAATCTTTTCTAAAGCAAATCTTGAAGATAAGTTATATGATTTCGATAGTGATGTGACCAGTAATACGATTGAAGTATATGTACATCACCTGAGAGCTAAACTCGGGAAAGACTTTATCCGAACGATTCGAGGATTGGGTTACCGTTTAGGGCAATCGTAACTTAATTTTGGAACTTCATAACAGTGCATTATTCATTAAAAAAACGACTGATTTGGGGCACCTCAATTTTCAGTGTCATCTTAGGTTGTATATTAATTTTTAGTGCGTATAAAGTTGCACTGCAAGAAGTTGATGAAATTTTAGATACGCAAATGCGTTATTTAGCTGAACGAACAGCTGAATATCCATTGAAAACGGTAAGCAGTGAGTTTGATTTTCATAAAACTTATCATGAAGAAGATCTATTTGTAGATATTTGGGCTTATAAAGATCAAGCCCATTTATCACACCATCTCCATTTATTGGTTCCACCTGTTGCACAAGCTGGCTTTTACTCACATAAAACCAGTAACGGCTTAATCCGTACCTATGTTTTACCGTTAAAGGATTACCAGATTCAGATTAGCCAGCAAGAAAAGGTTCGTGAGGCTTTTGCTTGGGAACTTGCAGGTAGCATGTTCATTCCATATTTGATTATCTTACCATTTGCGATTTTTGCTTTAGCTGCAATTATTCGTCGTGGGCTAAAGCCGATTGATGACTTTAAAAATGAACTGACCCATCGTGACTCAGAAGAGCTGACGCCTATTGAAGTTGTAGATTATCCTCAAGAATTGTTACCCACAATTGATGAAATGAATCGACTTTTCGAGCGCATTTCTAAGGCACAAAACGAGCAGAAACAGTTCATTGCAGATGCAGCCCATGAACTTCGAACCCCTGTGACTGCTTTAAATTTACAAACTAAAATTTTAATTAGTCAATTTCCTGAGCAGGAATCGCTGCAAAATTTGAGTAAAGGATTAGCGCGTATTCAGCACTTGGTGACACAGCTTTTAGCGCTGGCTAAGCAGGATGTATCTTTAAGTGTGATTGAACCGACGAGAGCTTTTCAGCTTAATGATGTCGCTTTAAATTGTGTTGAACAGCTTGTTAATCTGGCTATGCAAAAAGAAATCGACTTGGGCTTTGTTCGTAACGAGCCAATTGAAATGCATAGTGTTGAGCCAACTGTTCATTCAATTATTTTTAACTTAATTGATAATGCCATCAAATATACCCCTCATGAGGGGATGATTAATATTTCTGTTTTCACTGCTACAGATGGCGATGCGTGTATACAAATTGAAGATAGCGGCGCGGGGATCGACCCAGAACATTATGATAAAGTTCTAAAGCGTTTTTATCGTGTACATCATCATCTTGAAGTGGGGAGTGGTTTAGGTCTATCCATTGTTGACCGAGCAACTCAACGTTTAGGTGGGACTTTGACACTAGACAGAAGTTTAGAGCTTGGTGGACTTTCGGTTTTGGTTAAACTTCCAAAGATTTTACATGTTCACGAAACAAGAACTTGAGTTAGACAAGTTCTTGTTTGACTCGTTTTTCAAACTCAAAGCGGTGAATACAAACGGCATAAAATAAGATATTTACCGCCCAAATGACCCAACCTGTCCATAAATTATGACTTAGGAAATGTGCTCCACGCATCATTTGTGCACATCCCATCATAAAGCCTAATAAAATGCCTGAAATGAGATAAAAATAGGCACGTTTGGGTTGTTCAAGACGATAAACAAAATAACCTGTCATTAAAATAAAGCCAGCGCTTGCATGTCCACCCGGAAAGCAATGCCCATGTTTCGCAGTAAAGTCCCAAATATAGCCACCTAAGCTGTTAGGATGAATCATATTCCAAGGGCAGGCATGAGCAGATTGTGATTTTAAGAGACCAACCAGTGCGCTGCCAACCATGCTCACGAAAAACATATAACCATATTGCCAGCGATAAAGCTTTAATTTCTCAACTTTAAATGACGCAAGCCATAGACCGAAAAAAATGACATAAATGCCAGTAATGATCTGCTTTACAATCTCATGATTAAGTCTTTCCAGATACCAATTGTCTCGATTGAAAAAATGACCTGTTGAATCAATCCAAGGTTGGATGAGGTACATATCAATTTTCCCACCCACTGGAAAAACGATTAAAAGCAGCAAAAAACTGAGAAAAAGAAAGATGATATTAATTTGGAAAAATTGTTTTTGTTGATTCATACCATGCAACATCAATTAGATTGTGAGTAAAGGCATTACATAAAATAAAACTTAAATTGCTCTTAAACTATACTGAAGAAAGAGTTCAATCTTCTTTAAAAAATAAAAAAGCGACGAGAAGTATCGTCGCCTTGAGCACTTTAGAAAGTATTAAAACATACCCTCTTCAGAGTTCGCCGAAATTTTATGAATAGACAAATCTGCACCACGAAACTCGTCTTCTTGAGATAAGCGAATGCCAATGGTCGCTTTAAGAATGCCATAAACAATAAAGCCGCCAGCAAGTGCAATAGCGATCGCGAGCGCTGTTCCGATGAGTTGTGAGGCAAACGATACGCCGCCTAAACCACCAAGCCATTGTTGACCAAATAGGCCTACTGCAATACCACCAAATGCTCCGCATACGCCGTGTAAAGGCCAGACACCTAACACATCGTCAACTTTAAGTTTGTTTTGAGTATAGGTGAATAGATACACAAACATAGCCCCAGCTGCACCACCAATCACAAGTGCACTGATTGGATGGACAATGTCAGAGCCTGCACAGATTGCCACTAAACCAGCAAGAGGACCGTTGTGTAAGAAGCCTGGGTCATTTTTCCCAATCGCATTGGCTGTAATTGTACCGCCAACCATTGCCATGAGCGAGTTAATAGCAACTAACCCAGAAATAGCATCAACACGCTGCGCACTCATCACATTAAAGCCAAACCAGCCAACAATTAAAATCCATGAGCCAAGCGCTAAAAATGGAATAGAAGAAGGGGGATGAGCACTTACACGACCATCTTTCTTATAACGGCCAGAACGTGCACCCAATAAAATCACAGCAGCAAGTGCAATCCAACCGCCCATGGCATGAACTACGACTGAACCCGCAAAGTCGTGAAACGTTGCGCCAAAGGTTGTTTCTAACCACTTTTGCAGACCGTAGTTGCCATTCCAGACCATACCTTCGAAAAATGGATATACCAACGCAACTAAAGCGAGTGTGGCAATTGCTTGTGAACGCATTTTTGCACGTTCAGCAATACCACCAGAAATAATGGCAGGAATTGCCGCAGCAAAAGTGAGTAAAAAGAAGCAACGCATAAGGTTATAGCCATGATCACTTGATAAAACCGTACCATCATGGAAGAAGTGCTGGCCATAAGAGATGTAGTAGCCAACAAAGAAATATGCGATTGCAGAAAGGGCAAAGTCAGTCAGAATTTTACTAAGTGCGTTCACCTGATTTTTATGGCGAACCGTACCAAGTTCCAAGAATGCAAAACCTGCGTGCATGGCAAGAACCAAAACTGCACCAAGTAATAAGAAAAATAGATCTACATTTTGCATAGCATGCTCGAAAAAAGTGCTAAATTCCATTTTGGAACAAATCTGGGTCTGTAAATTGCACCAAAATAGATTTAAGGAATCTAAAAACCTAAGCTTGTCGAAACAAACTCAATTGCATAAAAGTGAATATGCAATAAGCGCACCAATTTGGATTAAATAAGGGTTTTTTGGCGATAAATGGTGCGTTGATTTGGTTAAAGAGGGGCAGTTTTGGCGCTTTTTACGTTATAAGTCATCTAATACGCTTATAAATTGTCCTGAAAGAGATCGTTATTAAATTTTTTAAAAATTATCTATATTCAATTAATGATCAGACCAAACCGATTGCGCGACTTCAATAAAAGCTTTCGCAGCGGGACTCATGTGCTTTTTATTTTTGACTGCGAGACCAATAGAACGTTTAAGGTTTGGTTTAAAAGGACGTTTAACCACGTTGGGATAAAGTGAGAGTAACTCTTTAGTGAGTACCATATCAGAGACAATCGAAATCCCTAATTGATTGTGAACCATGCTAACGATACTTAGAATTTGTGACACATAAAATTTGATGTCTGGTTTCACATTAAAGTTTTTTAAAATTAATTCGACCTGATGTCGACTGCCAGCCATCGTCATAATAAAAGGGCAATTTTCTAGCTGTGCTGGATCAATATAGAGCTGCTGCGCGAGCGGGTAACCACTCGGAATTAAGGCAACAAAACGATCTTCAATTAATGGAAATGTATCAAAACGCTCATCTGGCATAATCAAAAAACCAACCTCTATGCGCCGTTCCAATAACCACTGAGCAACTTCTTTATCTTCACCTTCATCGATATAAATTTCGATTTTAGGGTAGCGTTGCCGAAAGCTTTCTAAAATTTCAGGTAATAGATAAATGGATGATGAAGCTCCAAAAGACCCTATACGTAATGTTCCTTCATTTAAACCGTGGATGGCCGCCACTTCTTTTTCTAATGTATCGGAAATACTCAATAACTCTTTTACATGAGTAAGAAGCTGCTGACCTGTCGTGGTGAGTTCAATATCACTTTGGGTTCTTGAAATTAGGTTAATGCCCCATTGTTGTTCTAATGATTTAAGTGCATGGGAAACTGCCGACTGTGAAATGCCCAACTTTTCTGCTGTAGCAGTAAAGCTTTTTAGTTCAGCAATGAGTGCAAAAATTTCAAGCTGGGTAAATGTCATGTCGTATTTGTTATGAGTAAAAACTCATTTTATCATGAGTTTTCATTATCTTTAATATATGAGTAAGCCATGCTAGTTGCCAAACCAGCAAGTTCCAACAAAACTCGAGTAAAGAAATGAATAGTATTGTTTTATCTCTTTTTCCTTTAGTTGCATTAATTGCATCGGGATACTTATTTAAAAAATATCGTTTTTTTAGCGATGAGTTTTGGGCTGGGGCAGAGAAGCTAAATTACTATATTTTATTTCCAGCTTTGCTTTTTAGTACGCTATCGACCACAAAAATTGACTTACAAAGCTTAAGTACAGCCATTATTGCGATGGTGATTGTGGTTTTAGCTGTGACTATCTTTTTATACATACTCCGAATGTTTTGGCACATACCGCCTGCACGTTTTGGTGTGCATGTACAAAGTATGGTTCGCTTTAATACCTATATTGGTTTGGCTTTAGTCACTTCGCTTTTTAAAAGTGAAGGAATGGCAATACTGGCAATTTTATTGGCGCTTTGCATTCCACTTGTGAACATTATTTCGGTACTTGCATTAACTTCTAAAGAACACATGGCAATTAAACCTATTTTAATTGCACTTCTTAAAAATCCTTTAATTGCATCGTGTGTAGTAGGGGCAGCAGTCAATGCACTTCACATCCCGATTTGGGAAGGCTTTAGTCAGTTTATTAAGCTTTTTTCAGTGTCGAGTTTGCCATTAGGTTTGTTATGTGTTGGTGCAGCTTTACAGTTTATGCAAATTAAAAAAGATATTGTCGTGTTGGCGGCAGACACTTTTGCACGACTTTTAGCAGTGCCTGCTTTGGCTTACGCGGTCTGCATGTGGTTTGGTTTGCCAAGTTTGCAAACACAAATTTTAGTTATTTTCTTTGCACTACCGACTGCTTCCGCTTCCTACATTTTAACCAAAGTTTTGGGTGGCGATAGTCAGCTCATGGCAGCCGTGATTAGCTTTCAAACTCTATGTGCCGCAGTAACCTTGCCATTAGTGATTTGGTGGATTTCTTAAGATATAAATTTTAGATAAGTCGTATTTAAAGAATGCTTTGCTACCTTCCTCATCTGATTATTGCTACACTTTTTTCTTTTTCAGGTGGATGAGTATGTCCTTTGATCTCAAAGTGAGCTTGCAGCAAAGGTCTGAACCGTCTGTACAGCAGAAAAAACTGAATCGCCTGATTGATAAAATAGAACAGCAAAAAGTTAGCCTGAGCACTTGGCAAAATGCGCAAGCCGAGATTCAACAGCACATACGGCAAAAACTGATGCCTGTGTATAGTGATTTACATGAAGTCTTATTTCAGCAGTTGTCTCAACTTTGGAATATGTTACATAGCCATGAGTTTTCCAAAGCGGATATACAACAACTAGATGAAAAAATTGCCCAACTTGCACAAACGTTGAAGCGCTCCAAAATGCTATCTGCTGAACAGTTAGAGCTGGTAAAGCAGATCGATACCTTTTATCAGCAACATGTGGGGGAGTTGGTAAAAAAGACTAAAAAAATTCAGCCAATAAAATCTGAATATGATGAAAGTACTGAGCAAAGTGCAGAGTTAGAAGAAGACTTTGAACAGTATGCTGCAGAGCAACAACAAGCACGAGAACAAGCCAAGCAGCAAAGACAGCAACAGAAACGTGAACAAGCTGAGCAAATGGCAGCGCAGTCACTCAAAACAGTTTATTTAAAAATTGCCGCGATGATTCACCCAGACCGTGAGCAAGATGAAACTAAAAAATTAGAAAAAACCGAGCTGTTTCAACAGGCCAGTCAGGCCTACGAAAAGCAGGATTTGTTTTATTTACTCAAACTCCAGTTACAGCTTGAACAGAATAAAGGGCTAGGTGCTAAAGACTTATCTGCTGAGCAGTTGCGGTTTTATAAACTGGCTTTAGATGCACAAAGTCAGCAGCTTGAAAGTCAAATAGCTGAGATTTTAGATTCTTTTCAGCTAGCCAAGAATGTAAAAGCAGAGCATGTACATATCAGTGATGTTTATAAAGCTGTAGATGCTGATTGTGCTGAGTTAAAGCAGCAGTTGAAGTGGGAAAAGGAACGTTTAAAGCACATGAAAAAGGTGAGTGGGGTAGAGATGTTGTTGGGGCATGGGGTGCTTTAGTCTAGCTCACTCAGGTAGAGTGGAAGAGATTCAATGTATAATTTTGAAGATTGATTTTCCTATATATAGTATTTATTATTTAACCTGATAACAATATATGGAGTTTATACTTTAACTTTAATTTTTTAAACTTGGAGAATATTAAATTTGGAAAGAGCTATAAGTTTCAGACAATCTTGGATTTCTTATAGAAGTACTAGATTGAAAGAGAAAGAAAGCCATCAGCCTAAACAGGCTAAGGATGGTGTACCAGTTCTATCTTTAAAACATTACTTAGACGCTTTATCACATATTTTAGATCAGAGTTTTAGGGCTTTTGAAGATCGAGAGTACCTAAGTAACCAAATTTATTCGAAATATTCTAGACGAACTGAACTTTTATCCTATTTTGATTTCGAGTCTGAAGTTAAACAAGAGATTGCAAAGTCAGCTTTGGTGGTATGCCTTAAAAATTTAGAAAAACGTGCATTAAATGCAGGCATACTTTTATTAATTCTTAAATTATTTCTATTAATATTTTTACCAATTATTTTTATAACTACTCGTAATTTTTCCATTCAAAAAAATCTCTCTATTTCTGCTTGAGACCTGAGTTATGACCAAACTGTATTTATTTACACGTTTGGGACATATCATTAAAAAACTCAAACGTGTAGTCCAAAATTCTATTTATAAGGTAAAGAATTCATGGCTAGACGTAAAAAGTCAAAAGCTAAAAAGCGAACTAATATTGCTAAACCTCAGCCAATCATCATTATTAAAGAGCAACCAAAAAGTTCGCGATATTGGCAGCAGGTGTTAATGGTATTGATAGTTCCCTTATTTAATTGGATGAAAGAAATTATCCAAACATATTGGAATTAAAAAAAATCCCCTCGCTAAGAGGGGATTTTTTGAATCAAATTACTGTATTAAAGCGCAGCAATCTGTTCCATATTCGCTTTAACTTTCTCTAACTGAGCAGCAAACTCAGCAAGCTTCGCTTTTTCACCTTCAACCACCGCTGCTGGTGCTTTAGATACAAAGCCTTCGTTTGCAAGTTTGCCCGCAATTTGGTCGTGTTGCTTTTGGATTTTATCCAAGTCTTTCTGCAAACGAGCAAGCTCAGCTTTAGGGTCAATTAAACCTTTCATTGGTACAAATACCGATGCATGGCTAACAACGCTAGAGCAAGACAAAGGTGGCTCTTGGTCTTTATTCAAGAACTCAATGCTTTCAACTTTAGCCAATGCTTTGAACAATGCTTCAATACGAATGATTTGTTCACGTTCAGCGTCAGATGTGTTTTGAAGTAATACTGGCAACAAGCGCGCATTACCTAAGCCTAACTCACCACGAATGTTACGTACTGCACCAATCAAACCTTGAAGCCATTGCATATCTGCTTCAGCTTGTTCATTGATTTTCGCTTGCTCAGGAATAGGGTATTGAGCAGTCATAATCGTTGGGCCACCTTGACCAAGCATTGGTGCAAGAGTCTGCCAGATTTCTTCTGTCAAATACGGCATTAACGGATGAGCCAAGCGTAAAGAAGCTTCCATCACTGCAAGTAATACACGGCGTACTTCAGCTTTACGCTCTTCTGAAACTTCTGCATCGTTCAGAACTGGTTTAGTTAACTCAACGTACCAGTCACAGTATTCATTCCAGATAAAGTCGTAAATCGCTTGAGCAGCAAGGTCTAAACGATACGTTGCAAACGCTTGATGTACAGCAGCTTCTGCTTTTTGCAAACGGCTGATAATCCATTGTTCTGGAAGTTCCCATAGATCAGGACGCGCTTCTTGACCAACAGTTTGGCCTTCAACATTCATGAGAACGAAACGAGTTGCGTTCCAGATTTTGTTACAGAAGTTACGGTAGCCTTCAACACGTTTTAAGTCGAACTTGATATCACGACCAGTGTTTGCAAGTGCACAGAACGTGAAACGAACTGCGTCAGTACCATAAGCATTAATGCCTTCTGGGAACTCTTTACGCGTTGATTTTTCAATCTTCGCTGCATCTTTCGGGTTCATGAGACCAGTTGTACGTTTCGCAACTAAGCTTTCTAAATCAATACCGTCAATCAAGTCTAATGGGTCGAGTACGTTACCTTTAGACTTCGACATTTTTTGACCTTCACCATCACGTACCAAGCCGTGAACGTAAACAGTCTTAAATGGAACTTGAGATGAACCATCTTCATTTTTCATGAAGTGTAGGGTCATCATGATCATGCGGGCAACCCAGAAGAAAATGATGTCAAAACCAGTCACCAACACATCTGTAGGGTGGAAAGTTTTTAAGAAATCATTTGCTGCATCTTTTTGTGCGTCGCCAGTCCAACCTAAAGTTGAGAATGTCCAAAGTGCAGATGAGAACCATGTATCAAGAACATCTTCGTCTTGTTTAAGTTCAACGTCAGCAGCGATGTTGTTTTTCGCGCGTACTTCTTCTTCGTTACGACCCACATAGATGTTGCCATTCGCATCGTACCAAGCTGGAATACGGTGACCCCACCAAAGCTGACGTGAAATACACCAGTCTTGAATGTCACGCATCCACGCCATGTACATGTTGCTGTACTGCTCTGGAACAAACTTAATACGGCCATCTTGAACTGCTTCAATTGCAGGCTCAGCAAGAGGCGCAATTTTTACATACCATTGGTCAGTCAGTAACGGTTCAATGATCACGCCTGAACGGTCGCCACGTGGCGCTTTTAAGTCATACGGTTGGATTTGATCTAACCAACCTTCAGCTTCAGCTTGAGCAACTAATTTTTTACGTGCTTCAAAACGCTCTAAACCAGCATAGTCCGCAGGTGCAATAATAGTTTTAGAAATTTGTTCGCCAGCTTTTGCAATATATTCAAACTCACCTAAAACTTCGGCGTTTTTGTTGAAGATATTAATGATTGGCAAGCTATTACGTTTACCTAGGTCATAGTCATTGAAGTCGTGAGCAGGCGTGATTTTTACACAGCCAGTACCGAAGTCTTTTTCAACGTAGTCGTCAGCAACGATCGGAATTAAACGACCCGTAATTGGCAATACAATATTTTTACCAACAAGGTGTGCATAACGCTCATCTTCTGGATGAACGGCAACGGCAGTATCGCCGAGTAAAGTTTCAGGACGAGTTGTTGCAACAACTAAATAGTCTTTGCCGTCTTGAGTTTTAACTGATTTGTCTTCAAAGAAATATTTAAAGTGCCAAAGTGAGCCTTTTTCTTCTTTGCTTTCTACTTCAAGGTCAGAAAGTGCTGTTTGAAGTTTAGGGTCCCAGTTTACAAGGCGCTTACCACGGTAAATTAAACCGTCTTCGTGCAAACGAACGAATACTTCTTTAACTGCGTTTGATAAACCTTCGTCCATCGTGAAGCGTTCACGTGACCAGTCTACCGAAGAACCTAAGCGACGAATTTGTTTCGTAATTGTGCCGCCAGATTGTTCTTTCCATTCCCAAACTTTTTCAATGAACTTTTCACGGCCTAAGTCGTGACGAGTTACACCTTGTAGGCCAAGTTGACGCTCAACAACCATTTGAGTTGCAATACCAGCATGGTCTGTACCCGGTTGCCACAAAGTGTTTTTACCCATCATGCGGTTATAACGGGTCAGGGCATCCATAATGGCATTGTTAAAACCATGGCCCATGTGCAAACTACCAGTGACGTTTGGTGGCGGAATCATGATACAGAATGATTCACCGTGACCAGAAGGTTTGAAGTAACCTTGTTCTTCCCACGTTTTGTACCACTTCTTTTCGATCTCGGTTGGATCGTATGTGGTTGCAATATTTTGAGCGGTTTGAGCGTCAGTCATAGTAGCTTAGATCGAATATGCATAAAAAATTGCATCTATTGTAGCAAAAAAATGCCTCGAAATTAATGTGCTGAAAACAGATAAACGGTTTTGTATTTTTTTCAAAAAACGGTAGATTTATGAAAGATGGATCACAATTTAATCGTGTGGCGACACGGCACAAAAATTACAAAAGAATTGAAAAAGGATGCTGCTGATGAGTTATGAAGTTTTTTTGAAAATTTCCGATTCGACTTATACCCAATTCGAGGCCATTCGGCAAAAACTACATGATGGAGTAAGCCAAAGTCAGGCAAAAGTTTTGGGGGATGTATTGTCTGACCTTTCTTGTGAAATTATTGAGCAGGTTTTTTCTGTGCTTTTACAGTCAGGAAATGCAAGCATGTCTCCAAAACAACAAGCTGAGTCTGAAAAAGTTATTCAGCAAGTTTTAGAGACTTTTCGAAAATACATGCCTTGGTCAGTTTCATTCTTTGGAAATGAACGTCTTTTACCTTTAGTTGACTACATGACATCTCTCATGAAAGAGCAAGGGCAGCAAGTTTATATTACCTATCCGGTCACACTTCAACTCGTACAACAAGCCGAAACCCTTACCCAGCAAATTCGTGACGGTAATATGCAAAGCATTACGGCTGCATTTGAAACGCTCATACAAATTGTGGATTTAGGCGTAACAAGCCTAGTACGTGAACCTAAAAAGCGTTTAAAATTTAATTTGGTTGTCGATAAAACTCTTAACGGAGTCATCAACATGACGACGCATTTGGGCTATAAACGTTTGGAAAAGTTAGGGACACAGGTCGATCAGACCACAGCAACTCATTATATCAACCACTTTTTGGCCTTCATGCATCAAGCAGCATAATTTAAAAAGATAATAGGAACATCACATGGCCAAACTTGATACTTTGCAAAATAAAGTGGTATGGATTACGGGCGCATCTTCTGGTTTGGGTAAGGCCTTAGCAGGAGAGCTCGCTTTACAAGGCGCAAAGCTGATTTTGACCTCGCGTCGTTTTGAAGAATTAGAAGAGGTTCGGGTTGGTTTATTAAATCCCGACCATCATTTGTCTGTGGTCGCAGATATTACTGATGAAAAGCAGGTTCAAGAGGCTTATAAGCAGATTTTAAAGGCGAAAGGTCGTATTGATTGGCTCATCAATAATGCAGGTTTGAGTCAACGTGCTTTAATTCAAGACACGACCATGGCAACCGAACGCGCCATCATGGAAGTCGATTATTTCTCACAAGTTGCACTCACCAAAACCGTCCTACCAACTATGCTAAAACAGAAGTCTGGCAGAGTTGTATTTGTGTCGAGTGTAGCGGGTTTATTAGGTACACAGTACCGTGCAAGCTACTCGGCTGCTAAAGCGGCAATTCACATGTGGGCAAATAGTTTACGTGCTGAGGTTTCAGATCAAGGTGTTGAAGTTTCAGTTATTTTCCCTGGTTTCGTAAAAACTAATGTTTCTTTTAATGCACTCAATGGCGCAGGGCAACCTCAAGGCCATCAAGATGAAGCAATTGAAAATGGTTTAGAGGCAGATGTTTTTGCAGAGCAAGCTGTAAAAGCTTTAGTACAGGGGCAAGAATATATTGTTGTGGGTGGGGCCAAAGAAAAACTAGGGGTGATGGTTTCTCGGATGTCACCAAAACTTCTTTATAAAATGATTCGGAAAACAAAAGTAAAATAAAAAAGTGATTTCGCCGTGCTAAATTGGTGAAAAACCCGCATAGAAGGTTCACCATGGATCAGGATTATCACCGTATTTTAGAAGTCGTCACGCGTTTTCAATTGGTCTTTGACCAGAAAAATTGGGATGCTTTTGATGAGTTGTTGGCAGATCAACTTGAGGTGGACTATTTCCAATTTAGAGGAGAGCCTTTATGTGTCGTGTCTTGTCATGAATATAAAGGTTCTCGGCAACAAGCTTTATCCCATTTACGACTACAGCACAATTTGAGCAATCCTTTAATTCGGATTGAACAAGATCAAGCATGGCTAGAATGTAATTATCAAATTTATCGTTTTTCAGAAAATGATTATTTTCATTCTTTTGGTCGTTATTATTTTACTTTGGCAAAACAACAAGACCAATGGAAAATTACCCGAATTTGCCAACACTTAACTAAAAATATTGGCAACCCGCGCATTCATTTTTCTGAGGTTGGGCAGTATTAATCTTTAACTGCTGTTCCATAAGCAAAAACTTCGACCATTCCGCCTTGCATACCAAGTTCGGTTGTACTCAACCGAACTCCCATAATATGAGTAGCACCGACACTTTGAGCTTGTTGTTTTAAACGTACAATTGCCTCTCGGCGAGCACGCTCAACAATACTTTCATAACTGGTCAGTCTTCCGCCCAAAACATTTTTTATAGATGCCAATACATATTTAAAGTAATCATGAGAAATCACAACATTACTGCTAATAAAGTGGCCTAGCTGATCGCTTGTTGTAAAGCGATTGGTATCAATTCTGATATGGGCAAATTGTTGCTCTTTTTCTAGAAGTTCATTCAAATGTTTTCGTTCAATATGGCGGCCAAAAGCCCAACCAATGCTGAAAAGAATGAGAAAAATAACAAGCTGAAAAATAAGATTGTCCATTTTCTACCTATGCATTAAATGGATCAGGTAGATGAGGTGCTTGAGGCTGCACAACCACTGCTGTGCCATACACAAATAACTCAGAAGCACCTTGTGCAATATTGGAAGTTGAAAAGCGAATACCCACAATTGCATTCGCACCAAGTTGTTGGGCTTTTACAATCATACGCTGCATGGCTTCTTGGCGAGATTCTTCTAATAATTCGGTATAACCCGTCAGTTCGCCACCCACGATATTTTTTAAACTTGCCATCAAGTCACGGCCAACATGCTTACTACGAACGGTACTTCCGTAAACAACATCCAGCTGCTTTACAATCTGGTGGCCTGGAACACTTTCTAAATTACTTAATAACATTGTTTTTTATCAATCTAAATTCTTAAGGTTTCAAGATAAAAAATATTCAGATGAGTTGCAATAAAAAAGCCCACCGAAGTGAGCTTTTGTGAATAAGTTATTTAAAACTTATTGCTTTTTAAGTTCAGCACTAGATGGTTGATTAACCACTGTATCTGAGGTATTTGCTTTTAAACCACCACCTAGAGTTTTGTATAACTCGATTTGGTTGTTTAAGTTTGCTTGTTGAAGCAATAACAAACCTTGTTCTGCTGAATAAGATGAACGCTGTGCATCAAGAACTGTTAAGTAACTATCAATACCAGCACGGAAGCGGGCATTTGAAAGTGTGTAGTTACGGTTAGTTGCTTCTACTAGACGTTGTTGAGCTGTTAAACGCTCACCAATGTTGGCACGAGTTGCAAGCGCGTCATTAACTTCGCGGAACGCAGACTGAACTGATTTTTCATAATCAGACAATGCAATTTTCTGATCAGTTTCAGAAATTTTTACATTAGCACGACGAGTGCCCCAGTCAAAGATTGGTAAGTCTAAGCTTGGTCCAATTGACCATACAAAACCACCTGACTTAAATAGATCACTTAAGTCAGTTGATGCATAACCTGCAGAACCCGTTAAGCTAATGGTTGGGAATAAACGTGCTTTTGCAGCACCGATATTCGCACCGGCAGCGCTTAAGTTATATTCAGCAGCTTTTACATCTGGACGGTTGTTAAGCAAGTCGCTTGGTAAACCCGCTGTAAATACATTTTGTTGAGTAATGCGTTTTACAGGTTGGGTTGGTAACAAGTTTTGTGGAACTGATTGGCCAACTAACAAGTTCAACAAGTTTTGCGCTTGAGCGATTTGTGTTTTGTAGTTTGCTACATCATTACGCGCAGTTTCTACAGAAATCTGTGCCTGACGTAGTGGAACTTCACTGTCGATGCCCACATCAAAACGTTTTTTGTTGAGATTGTAAGAATCTTGCTGTGCTTTAAGTGTTTGCTCTGCAAGTCTTAAGTTGGCAGTTGCGAAAGAATAGTTCAACCATGCTTGAGCCACTTGACTGATTAGACTGATTTGAGTCGAATCACGTGCGCTTTGCGTTGAAAGATAACTATCTAACGCAGCATCTTTTAAGCTACGTACGCGGCCCCAAAAATCAAGCTCATAGGCAGTTACACCCAGACCTACTTGATAAGTAGAGTAGGGGTTATTCGGATCACGGCTTTGAGAAACCTGACGAATTGCACTACCACTTGCTCCGATTGTTGGAAGCTGATTGTTCTGTGTAATTCGATATTGCTGTTGAGCACGTTCGATATTGAGCGTTGCTGTACGTAAGTCGCGGTTGTTGGCAAGTGCCAAATCAATCACTCCGAGCAAACGAGGATCGCTAAAGAACTGTTTGTAACCCTGTTCAGCAATAGACGTACCAGAAGCGCTATATGCATAGCTTTGTGGAATATCGGTTTTCACGACTGGTTCTGGGCCGCGCATGCTTTGACAAGCTGCCAAAGCAAGCGCAAGTGCAGATACCGCAATGCTACGACCTGAAATAGACCATACGTTTTGCATCACGATTTATGCTCCTGAGTGTTTATGGTTTTTGGTTTGTACTTAAAGATACTACGAATCCACACATAGAATACAGGGATAAAGAAGATACCTAAGAACGTTGCACTGAGTACGCCACCGAGTACACCGTAACCAACAGAGTGCTGACTTCCTGCACCTGCACCTGTTGAAAGGGCAAGCGGAAGTACACCGAAACCGAAGGCAAGGGTAGTCATGATGATTGGACGTAAACGCATTTTTGCAGCATGTAAAGTTGCTTCAATCAGGTCTTCACCTTTTTCCTGCAGCTCTTTTGCGAACTCAACAATTAAGATCGCATTTTTTGCAGAAAGACCGATTACCGCGATCATCGCCACCTGGAAGTAAATGTTATTTGAGAGATTTGGATCTCCTTTAATAATCATACCCAAGTAAGTTAATACGATTGCACCAATAATACCGAGTGGTACCACAAGTAAAACCGAGAACGGAATAGACCAGCTTTCATACAATGCAGCCAAGCAAAGGAAAACGATTAACAATGAAAGCGCATATAAGAATGGAGCTTGAGCACCAGACTCACGTTCTTCAAGTGATAAACCTGTCCATTCATAGTCGAAACCTTGTAAGCCCATAGATGGTAACTTATCAATAATTTCTTCCATCGCTTTCATCGAGTCACCAGAGCTCACGCCAGGTGCAGGTGTACCTTGAATGTTAACCGATGATACGCCGTTATAACGTTCAAGACGTGGAGAACCATATGTCCATTCGCCAGTAGCAAATGCAGAGAACGGTACCATTTCGCCTTTGTTATTACGTACATACCACTTGTTTAAGTCTTCAGGCATCATACGGCTACCCGCATCACCTTGAACATAAACTTTTTTCACACGGCTACGGTCAACGAAGTCGTTAATGTATGAGCCACCCCATGCAATACGCATCGTATTGTTAATTTCGGCAATACTCACACCCATGGCACCAGCTTGAGCTTGGTCTACATTAATTTGATACTGAGGTGTATCTTCTTGACCATTAGGGCGAACACCCACAAGACGTTTATCTTGTGCAGCCAAACCTAAGATCGTATTACGTGCGGCAATAAGTTTCTCATGGCCTTGACCACTTGAATCTTTAAGTTGCAAGTTGAATCCGGCTGTTACACCGAGTTCAGGCATTGCTGGAAGCTGTAAAGGCATGATGTAAGATGCGTCTTTAACGATCATGTTCAATGCCATACCACGCTGAATCAATGCGCCAATTTGAGTTTCTGGTGAAGTACGTTCACTCCAGTCTTTCAATTTAACGAAGCCGATACCAGCATTTTGACCAACACCTGTGAATGAGAAGCCCGAAACGGTGAAAATCGATTCCACTGTATCTTTTTCATTCATAAAGAAGTTTGTCATGGTGTCAATCACTTTACCTGTACGGTCAAGCGTTGCATTTGGCGGTAATTGAACAAGTGTCATTACCACACCCTGATCTTCTTCCGGTAAGAATGAAGATGGGAGTTTTTGGAACAAGAACACTAATAAAGCAATAACTACAGCGTAAAGCACGCCAGAGAAGATTTTGCCCTTAAGCATGCGGTTAACACCATTTTGGTAGCTATGCGACATGCGGTCAAAACCATTGTTAAAGCCTCTAAAGAAACGAGCAAAAATATTATTACTTGGTGCTTTGTTTGGATCATGCTGTTTTAAAATGGTTGCACAAAGTGCCGGTGTAAATGTTAACGCTACAATTAACGATAGAACCATTGCTGTTACAAGGGTAATCGAGAACTGACGGTAAATTACACCAGTTGTACCACCAAAGAATGCCATTGGTACGAATACCGCTGTTAATACGCTTGTGATACCAATTAACGCACCAGAAATCTGTTGCATTGATCGTGACGTCGCCGTGACTGGATCGGTATGCTCTTCACTCATAACACGTTCGACGTTTTCGACGACAACGATGGCGTCATCGACCAGAAGACCAATTGCCAATACCATGGCGAACATGGTTAAGGTGTTAATTGAGAAGCCAAAGATATTAATAACAGCGAATGTACCTAACACAACAACAGGTACAGCAAGTGTTGGAATAATCGTTGCGCGCCAGTTCTGTAAGAACAAGAACATCACAATGAATACTAAAACTACCGCTTCAATTAATGTGTGTACAACACTTTCAATTGAAAGACGAATAAATGGAGTCGTGTCATAAGCTAGTTTATCTGCAAGACCTGTTGGATAGTTCTTACGTAATTCAGATAAACGATGTTCAACAGCTTCTGCGGTATCAAGTGCGTTGGCACCAGTTGCAATTTTAATTGCAAGACCACCAGCAGGTTTACCGTTAAACTTCGAGTCAAACTGATAGTTATCAGAACCTAACTCTACACGCGCAACATCTTTTAAACGAACCTCAGCACCAGATGCTGTGTTCTTTAAGAAGATATTTTTAAACTGTTCAGGTGTTTGCAGCAAACTTTGTGCATTCACTGTTGCATTAAGCACTTGACCTTGTACAGCTGGTGCACCACCTAATTGACCTACTGCTACTTGTGAGTTTTGCGCTTGTAAAGCTGTCGCAATATCACTAGGAGTTAGTTGATAACTGGTTAACTTAGCTGGATCAAGCCAAATGCGCATTGCGTATGAACCACCAAAGACCTGTACCTCACCCACACCAGCAACACGGCTAAGTGGTTCTTTAATTGATGAGTTTACGTAGTCTTTAATGTCCGAGTCAGAAAGGCTGTTATCTGGTGAGTAGAATGCAATAACTTGCAAGAAGCTTGCACCAGATTTAGTTACTGTTACACCTTGACGCTGTACATCTTCAGGTAAAAGCGCAGTTGCAGATTGCAATTTGTTTTGAACCTGAACCTGTGCAATATCTGGATCAATACCTTGTTCAAAGTTTAATTGAATAGAGGCCTGACCGTTACCAGCACTGTTAGATGAAATGTAGCGTAAACCATCTAGACCATTCATTTGTTGTTCAATGATCTGGGTTACAGTGTTTTCAACAGTCTCAGCAGATGCACCAGGATAAGTTGCAGCAATTGTAACTGTCGGTGGTGCAATCGTCGGATACTGTGCAATAGGCATTTTTGTTAGCGTGAGAATACCTGCCAACATAATGACTAATGCAATCACCCACGCAAAAATGGGGCGATGAATAAAAAATTGTGCCATTCAATCTACCCCTTATGCATTAGATGCTTTCTGTTCTGCTTGAGGTTTACCTGATTGAGCCGGTTTTGTCGCATTTGGAGCTGCACCTTGTGGATTCGCTGGTTGAGCTTGGTAAGGTTTTGCTGAAACTTCTTGCCCTTCTTTAACTTTGGCAACACCGTCAACAATCACTTTATCACCAGCTTTAAGACCGTTAGTCACAATCCAGTTTTGTCCTTGAACACCAGAGGTTTCAACAGGACGACTCTCAACAGCACCTTTGGCATTAACAAGCATTGCTACAGCTTGACCTGTAGGTAAACGTGTAATTGCAGCTTGAGGAATCAGGTAAGCATTAGGAACTACACCTTGAACAATCTGTGCAGTGGTATACATGCCTGGAAGTAACAGATGATTCGGGTTTGAGAATACGGCACGTAAAGTAATCGTTCCTGTATCCTGATTTACAGAGGCATCAGAGAAAGCAAGTTGTCCTTCGATTGGGTAAGTTGAACCATCTTCGAGCTTCAATTTCACTTTCGTGTTGTTACTATTGTTCAAACTGCCTTTGCTAAGTTGTTGACGTAAACGTAATAACTCGGCACTAGACTGGTTAATGTCAACATAGATCGGATCTAACTGTTGAATCGTCACTAAAGGGTCAGTTTGGTTAGCAGTGACTAAAGCACCTGCTGTTACAGAAGAACGTCCAGACTGACCAGAAATTGGTGAGCGAATTGTAGAGTAGCCAAGATCAACATTTGCATTCGTTACTTGAGCTTTTGCAGCAGAAACTTGTGCTTCGGCAACATTAACCTGACCAAGTAAGTCGTCATATTCTTGTTTAGATACAGCGTTACTTGAAACAAGTTGCTTATAACGGTTTAACTTAGTACGTAGTGAAGCTAGATTTGCCTGTTGTTGTAAAAGGGTAGCCTTTGCATTTTCAAGCGTTGCACGGTTAGTTCGAGAATCCAGTTCATATAGAGCCTGTCCTTCACGAACGTAACTTCCTTCAGCAAACAAGCGTTTTAAAATCACACCACTTGTTTGAGGGCGAACTTCAGAAATTTGATATGCTGAAGTACGGCCGGAGAGTTCAACGCTTTGTTCAACACTTTGTGGTTGAGCAACAATAACACCTACTTCTGCAGGCGGCATTTTCTGAGCAGCAGCAGCTTGCTGTTTCTCATCGGAGCCTTTGCTACAACCAACAAGTGCGATACTTGTTGCTAATGCGCAAGCAGTAAGGGCAGGAGCCCAAAGCTTAGCCGACATCATTGTTCCACCTCGTTTAGATAAAATCTAAAAATATATTTGTTTTCTACTTAACCTACTTTGTGTTTGTAATAACCAGAGCCAAAGCAGTGCAATCCAAATAAAACCTATGCCCCAACCGGCGAGTACATCTGTTGGAAAATGAACTCCAGCATATATTCTTGAAAGCCCCATGCAGATAAACCAAAGACAGGAAATCAAAATGATATAAGGAGAGTTAGTGTTGGGCTTATGGCATAACATTATCATTGCCATACAAGCCAGTGTTGATGCATAAACACTATGTGCACTTGGGAACGATGCACCATAACTTTCGACAATATGATATACCTGTGGAGGTCTTGGACGGTCAACACACCACTTGAGCAGCCAACCCGTGATGATACTGCCAAGAACACCCACGCTAATGAAAATAACAGTAATATATTTTTTATACCATGCTTGATATATACACACCAATAAGGATAAAAAACATACAAAAGGCATACCACCTACACGTGCTAGAAAGGTCGTAATAGAGTTAAGATAATCTGATCGATTTTCACTCAATATTTGAACGGTGAGAAGATCCAAAGATTGAAGTCTTGGTACAAAAAGACCAAGAACACCTAATCCTAAAAAAATACAACCAATAAAAAGCAATAAATAGGGCATGTATATACCTTTGCTTGTTCAAGCAGTGTCTACTACTGAAAGCCGTTAAAAGTGTACTTGCCAGTACACTTTTTTTCAAGCCTGATAGATCATCGTAAATTCATTTTGAAAATTTTTTAACATTTGGAAAAACAATCACAACAAAATTGACGAAAATCACATTTTGTGTACAAAGCAAAATTCTTAGTGGTCTGCTTTTTTCCCGTTATTTGTTGAGGTGTTTTCTTCAAGTTCTAATGGTTGTTTCGGTGGCCAGAAAAAATCACTTGGACGAGTTAAAAAATGAGTCATGACCAATTTGGCTAAAGGTTTCCATTGTTCAAAGCGGACTCGACGCGCTCGTAATGCCACAATAATTGTTAAGGTGAAACTCACAAATAAGTTGGTGAGACCAATACATAACACACCGAGAAAGGACACGATAATCAGTCCGATATCTGGGCTGCCGTTAATAGTCATTAAACCTTGAATAAAGTTAGCGGATGCAAAGGCAATATGGCGAATATCTAAAGGTAGACCTAGGATAAAGCCTATGGTTCCCATACTTCCTAACATAATACCGAATAAGAAGTTACCGGCTAACGCACCTAAATTACGTTCAATATATTCAGCAAAACGGTTAAGGCGATCTTGCCCAAACCAGCTAGCTAAACGGCGATGTGCTCTTAGACGCGGGCCGACTTTTCGGTAAACAGCCATGTTGTCAAAGTATCCTGCAATGAGACCTGACAAAAACAGACATACTCCAGCAATTGCTGCATGTGGAACTGCTAATGAAGTGAATGGATTTAGGCTGTGTAGAAGATAAGTGGCTTTAGTATGGGTTAATAACGGTTCATCAAGATAAAATTGCCATGCAAAAGTGATGAGTGCGGCAGTAGGAATTGCAATTGAAATATTGCCTAAAATAGCAATAAATTGCGTTCGGATAATATTAATAATAAGCGCCGCTAACTCTGCAATTTGAGCCGTTTTAGAGCCTTTACGTTGCTGTACTGTTGCAGCAAGAGCTGCCGCCGTCATAGCGGGTTGCTTGGTCGCAACTGTAAAATGCAGAACATGAATCAGAATGAAACCTAGGGAATAATTCATACTGAAAGTAAAGGCTTGCATGAGCGGGGCCATTGTCATTCTTGCAGCAAGAATTTTTAAAGATGCCATAAAGGCAATAATGACACCTGCACCAGCGGCAGCTTTATACATTCCCCAGAAGCCTTTGGTATCTGTACTTACGTAATGTTCACCTGTTCGGCTAGCATTTTCTGTTACCTGAAAAGCAATGAGTTCACTGGTCGTACTGAGTAATGAGCGAACACTTTTTTCGCTGTAATGTGCCTTGGTTAAATCGGAAATCAGATGTCCTAAAGAAACATATTTTCCTTTAGTGTTATCTACGACCAGATAAAGTAATAACTCAATTCGATCAAGACATTGCTCAAGTAATGACAGTAAGTAAGTCAAACTTAAGCTGACACCAATTCTTTTGGTCGCACGGCGAATCTTTAAAACCACATCTCGGCACTGTTCCAACATAACAAATGCTTGTGATGCATCGGGCGGGGAAATAACTGCAATTTCATGTTCAGAAATTTCTTGTTTTTTATACTTTTCAATAAACTCAATAATTTCACGGTTCTGAACTAAAAATGGCGACTCATATTCTGTTAATTCTGGCTGAGCGTTAATAAATTCGGGATAAAGACCAATTCCACTAATTCGATAAGATAGGACTGTAATGGCTTTAATCATTTCACTTTGAATGACTAACTTCTCATCGACATTACTTTGGCTTTGTCCAATAAGGCTAAATAAATTTGCCCAATCTTCATCATCAATATTATTGAGCCAAATTTTGTCACTTTCTAAATAGAAAATTTTACCAATTAATATTTTGAGTTGGCTTGAGTCTTCAATTAGCGGTAAAAAATGTGCTCCGAGTCTTTGCCCAAGCTGGTTCCAGAAACCATCTAAAGACAAAATTCCACTATCAGCATATAAACTAACTTGCTTATAGCGATTAATTAAACGTAATAAAAAAGTTTGTAGTAAGAAGGGCGCTGTAGGTGTGCGCAAAAGACTTTCAATAAAAGCCTGTATTTTTTTCTTAATTTCATCCGTATCTTGTGGGTTGGATGGTCGGATGACATTGACGAGTTCAATCAGTAGATTTTCATCAATGACAGCTTGAGGATCCTCAAGCTGCTTCTCTATTTTTAAAAAAAGATCTGAAAAATTTATATGCATAGGCAAAATAATATCTATTGTATTCGATGTAACGCAAGCTGAGTTAAGTTAATCAAAGCCTGACGATACGGTGTATCGGGTAGGTTTGATAAAGCTTGCAGTGCTGCTTCTGTTTCTTCTTGGGCACGTTGGTTGCAATAATCTAAAGCACCAGACTTCTGTACAATTTCGATGACCTGAGATAGTTGGTCTACTCCACCGGTTGCGATACTGCGACGAATAATCGCATGCTCTTCACCTGTTGAGCGTGCTAATGCAGAAATTAACGGTAAAGTTGGCTTACCTTCCATTAAATCATCACCAATATTTTTACCTAATGTTTCAGCATCAGAGGTGTAGTCTAAAATATCATCAATAATTTGGAATGCATTACCAAAATGACCGGCAAACAATCTTAATGGCTCACGATACGCTTCTTGCCCCGCCAAAATAGCAGCACCTTCTGTAGCCAGCTCAAACAGGCGAGACGTTTTACCATGAATAATTTTTAAATAAGTTTCTTCAGTTGTATCTGGTTGATGCTGTGATTGAAGTTGTAATACTTCACCTTCAGCAATTTCACATGTACCTGTTGAAAAGTCTTTCAATAAAGTCATGTTGTTTAAATCGACCAGTAAATCGAAAGCACGGGCGATCAGGAAGTCACCGACTAAAACAGCTGTCTGATTGTTCCATGTAGCATTTGCTGTAGGGCGACCACGACGAAGGCCAGATTCATCTACCACATCATCATGGACCAGTGTCGCGGTATGTAACATTTCAATGATTGCAGCTAAACGCTGTGCATTTGCCATGTTATCTAAACCACAAGCACGTGCTGCAAGCAAACACATGATTGGACGCATACGCTTTCCGCCAGCTTCAACGACGTGTTTGCTGACAGACATGACTAAACCGACTTTTGAGCTAATTCCTTCATTAATCAAGTGATCCATCGCAGCGAAGTCTGAAGCAACAGGCGCAAGAATGTCTTGCTTGAAATCGATGACCATATGAAGAAAAACCCCGTATTGGTAGATAAGTGGCGTTAGTGTATCAATTAAAGATGTGTTGCACAGGTTAACAAGTGGCTGATATTAATCATTTCTATTGTTTTTAAGCGTTTTTTGTTCTTTATTTAAGCAAAATACGATGTTTTCGGCAAAACAATAAATTTAATGACATCAGCATTAATACAACTTGTTCTTGACGCAATTTGTGTTTGGAACTGTATTTTAATTTTCATTCAGAATCAATGAAAACTGCTAAATTCCAGTCCAAGCTGTTTGATTTTGTAAGAATAGGGGATCATGCTTTACTGATAGATAGAAAATACTTGTCGTTTGATCAAATTTCACTTAAAATCTGTCGCCTTGTATAACCCCAGTGGCGATCGTTTTAAGATCGATATATCCCTTTATCGACACGACGACACGGGCTGATTGGAGTACATTATGTACGCAGTAATCCAAAGCGGTGGTAAACAGCACCGTGTAGTTGAGGGCGAAACCCTTAAAGTTGAATTATTGAAAGCTGAATCTGGTGCGACTATTACATTTGATGATGTATTAATGGTTGTAAACGGTGACAACATTCAAATCGGTGCTCCAGTTGTAGCTGGCGCTAAAGTAACTGCAGAAGTGATTGGTCATGGTCGTCACGACAAAATCCGCATCATCAAAATGCGTCGTCGTAAACACTACCGTAAACAACAAGGTCACCGTCAATGGTTCACTGAGTTGAAAATTACTGGTATTTCAGGCTAATCACGAGGAGTAAGAGACATGGCAACTAAAAAAGCCGGTGGATCGACGAAGAACGGTCGTGATTCAAACCCAAAAATGTTAGGTGTTAAAGTTTACGGCGGTCAAGCTGTAACTGCTGGTAACATCATCGTTCGTCAACGTGGTACAGAGTTCCATGCTGGTGCAAATGTTGGTATGGGCCGTGACCATACTTTATTTGCTACTGCTGACGGCGTAGTAAAATTCGAAGTGAAAGGTCAATTTGGCCGTCGCTACGTAAAAGTTGAAACTGTATAAGTTTTAGCTCGAAAAAAGCCCACATTTTGTGGGCTTTTTTTATGGCATTTATTTTTATTCATCTTCATCATGATGAATGAAATTCTACAAACAACATGAATAACATAACAAAATATCTTATTTTCTCAATGATTAGCACAGAGTTTGTCGGTTAATATGAGTCTTGAATTAAGAGCTTACTCAGTTTCATAACTATGAAAGAGAGTAAGTTGTCTTACAGCAACTAAAAAGGTGATGACATGAATATGCTTCGTAAAACTATGTGTGCTATTACACTTAGCGCGTCAGTGCTTGCTCCTGTAATGAGTACTACAGTGTTTGCTGCGCCTGTAGCAGCACCGGAGCAACAGGCAATTGGGAACCTGGTTAATCAGTTATCAGGTTTACAGCGTTTAACTGCCGACTTTGAACAAACAACTAAAGCCAATACAAAAACTGTGGCACAGAAAAAGAGTTTAAGTGCACAGCATATGAACCAGACATTTAAAGGCTCAATGAAAGTTGAGCGTCCGGGGAAATTTTATTGGGAAACAGTAAGTCCTGCTAAACAAACTATTGTAACGAGCGGAAAAACAGTTTGGATCTATGATCCAGATTTACAACAAGCGGTCCGCCAAAGCTTAGATGATCAGGTTGCAGATACACCAGCATTATTACTCTCTGGTAATACCAACCAAATCATGAAGTCTTATCGTGTAACACAACCTGATAAATCTAAACTTTATTTCACATTATTCCCTAAGAAAGAAGATGGGGCATTCCAAAGCTTAACGATTAGCTTTGGAGCAAATAAAGCGCCTACACTTATGGTATTACAAGACTCATTAGGTCAAACCACCTATGTACGCTTTAAGAACGTTAAAGTAAATGCTTCAATTCCGGCATCAGTCTTTAACTTTACACCGCCAAAGGGTACGGATGTTATTGACCAATAATTAAAGCCTCTTCAAAAAAGCTACCGTAAAAGGTAGCTTTTTTTATATAAGAGAAACAGATACATTTTTTAACCCCGTCTTATTCTTACGCTTTGTATAGTGTTAGAAGTAAATTCATGGGGATTATTATGCGACTTTACGATAAGAAAATTATTTGTATTCTTCCATTAATGGCTGCAATGGCAATGGTGACTGGTTGCCAACCAAAGTCGGCAGCCAAAGAAGAGCAGGCTGCTTCGACTGCAAAAGTTAAAGAAACGAAAGAGGCTGGTGTTCCTGTAATTCAAGCAAAAGTAATCCCAGTAAAATTGCCAAAATCAAAAGTTTGCTTAGAAGATGGTTGTACTGAGTATGATTTTCAAACAGTACAGACCAATCAAAAATGGATTAATGATTACTTCACCAATCGTATAAAGAAAGCAGATCCGAATGCTTTTGCAAATTTAGCCGATCAACCAGTTGAAGTACCTGAAGGTGAACCAAGTTCAAGTCAAAGTGCAATTTATGTTCGCTATTTAGGGCAAAACTATAATCTTGCTACCTTTGCATTACAGACTTATTCATACTCAGCTGGTGCTGCACATGGCATGTCTCATCAAGAATTTGTAAATTTTGATTTATTAAATAAAAAGCACATTACTGTTGCTGAACTTATTCAGCCAGATGTTGAAAAACAGTTGGTTGATGCTCTTTTTGAAGCAAATACAAATTGGCTTCAAGCACATAATATTAGCCGTGAAAAACTTCAGCTAAGCGATAATTTTTACTATGGCGCTAATGGCATTGTATTTGTCTATCCAATTTATGAGCTAGCTTCATATGCAGAGGGAATGTCTGAATTAACGCTGCCATATTTTGAAGCGGGTAAGTTCATTAAACCTGAGTATTTGCCAAGTGTGCCAAACTATAACTTTTAAAATAAGTGATCTATTCTAAGAATTGTGTGAAAGCTATTCGTTATGAAGATGATCACTATATTTTTTAGTGTTAAGGCCTTACACTATAGCCAGTTTTTTACCCATATTATGATTGATTATGATCGACCCTAAGTTACTCAGAAATAATATTGAAGCCGTTAATGCGGCTTTGGCAAAACGCGGTGTTCAATTAGATGTTCAAGAATGGGCTTCTTTAGAAACTCGCCGTAAAGATTTGCAATCAAAAACTGAAAAATTGCAGGCAGAACGTAATGCCGGTGCAAAACAAGTGGGTCAGATTAAAAAATCCGGTGGTGATGCTTCTGAAATCATGGCGCGTATGCAAGCCATTGGCGACGAAATCAAAGCTGCTGAAGTTGCTTTGTCAGAGTTACAAAACGAGATTGAACAAAAAGCGTTGAGTATTCCTAACTTACCAGATGAGTCTGTTCCTGCTGGTAAAGATGAAGATGATAACGTTGAAATCTCAAAATGGGGTACGCCTCGTCAGTTTGATTTTGAAATCAAAGATCATACTGATTTAGGTGAGTGGATGGGTGGTTTAGAGTTTGAAACCGCTACTAAATTGACTGGTTCACGTTTTAGCGTATTGAAAGGTTCTTTAGCACGCCTACAACGTGCATTAACACAGTTCATGCTTGATACCCATACTTTAAAGAATGGCTACACAGAAGCTTACGTGCCTTATTTGGTCAATGCTGATTCACTTCGTGGTACTGGTCAGTTGCCAAAATTTGAAGAAGATTTATTCAAACTTCAAGGTGAAAAAGAATATTACCTCATCCCTACAGCAGAAGTTCCAGTTACTAACTTCGTTCGCGATGAGATTATTGATACCGAACGTTTGCCTTTAAAATATGCAGCGCATACGCCATGTTTCCGTAGTGAAGCTGGTTCTTATGGTCGTGATACCCGTGGTTTAATTCGTCAGCATCAATTTGATAAAGTTGAGATGGTGCAAATCGTTAAACCTGAAACATCTATGCAAGCACTTGAAGAGCTTACTGCACATGCTGAGGGCATTTTGCAGGCACTAGGTTTGCCATACCGCAAGATTTTGCTTTGTGGTGGTGACATGGGCTTTGGTGCAACTAAGACTTACGACTTAGAAGTTTGGGTTCCAAGCCAAAATACTTATCGTGAAATCTCTAGCTGCTCTAATATGGGTGATTTTCAGGCACGCCGCATGAAAGCACGCTACAGAATGGATCAAAAGAAGACCGAATTGGTGCACACACTAAATGGTTCAGGTCTGGCAGTTGGACGTACTTTGCTTGCTGTAATGGAAAATTACCAACGTGAAGACGGTTCTATCGAGATTCCAGAAGTATTACGCCCATATATGGGTGGTGCAACGTTTATTGACTAAGCTTTGCATCTAAATTGTGCACGATTTTTGCTTAACCCAAATCAGATGATTAATGTAGAGGTTTAAGGTGGATATTTTTCCAATCTCTTTAAAGTTGCAACAGCAACATTGTCTGATTGTGGGTGGTGGGCATATTGCATTGCGCAAAGCAAACCTTTTAGCCAAAGCGGGAGCAGTAATCGATATTATTGCTCCTGCAATTGAAGAGCAGCTTTTACAGTTAGTCAAAACGACAGGCGGAGAGTATTTTGCCGAGTCCTTTGCTGAAAAAATATTAAATACACCATATCGATTGGTGATTGCTGCAACTAATGATGCGCAAGTGAATAAAGCTGTTTTTGAACAATGCGAAGCGCGTAATTTATTGGTCAATAGTGTTGATGATATTCCACATTGTCGCTTTATGGTTCCAGCTATTATTGATCGTTCTCCGTTAATTATTTCTGTCGCTTCAAATGGTGCATCACCAGTTTTATCGAGACAACTTCGTACTCAAATAGAAACAATAGTTCCGCATGGCATGGGTAAGTTGGCTGAGTTTTCTGGTCAGTGGCGTAAGCAGGTAAAAGAAAAAATTCCCAATCCAGATGAGCGTCGGATTTTTTGGGAAAATCTCTATGCTAGCCCATTAAAAGAACAAGTTTTCAATGACAATTTAGAAGTTGCAAATGGTTTGATTCAGCAAGCCTTAACAGAATGGACTGCTCCTAAAGGTGAAGTTTATTTGGTAGGTGCTGGACCAGGTGATCCTGAGCTACTGACATTAAAAGCATTGCGTCTTATGCAGCAAGCAGATGTCGTGATTTATGATCGTTTGGTGTCTGCACCGATCTTAGAGCTTTGCCGTCGCGATGCGACCAAAATTTATGTAGGTAAAGCCCGTTCAAATCACTCTGTTCCTCAAGATGGTATCAATGCTTTACTGGTTGAATATGCTCAAAAAGGAAAGCGTGTTTGTCGTTTAAAAGGTGGTGATCCATTTATCTTTGGGCGTGGTGGTGAAGAGATTCAAGAGCTAGTTGAGGCGAATGTCACTTTTCAAGTTGTGCCGGGGATAACTGCAGCATCAGGCTGTTCAGCTTATGCAGGGATCCCATTAACTCATCGTGACTATGCACAAAGTGTACGTTTCTTGACTGGGCATTTAAAGGAAGGTTCCCCTGAACTCCCTTGGAATGAACTAGTTTATGAAAATCAAACTCTAGTCCTCTATATGGGGTTAGTTGGTTTAGAACGCATTTGTGAGCAACTTATTGCTCATGGTCAACGTGCTGATATGCCGGTAGCTTTAATCTCTAAAGGAACCACACCAGACCAGAAAGTTGTAGTTGGAACATTAGCTGATATCGCAACAAAAGTGTCTGAACATCATATCGTAGCACCGACTTTAACCATTATTGGTGAAGTGGTGAATTTACGTGAACAGTTAAAATGGCAATAAGTTCATTTGAGTTTATTGTTGGTCATTAAAGTCGAGAAAATTTGTGATTCATGTTGTCCTATACGAGCCTGAAATTCCTGCCAATACAGGCAATATCATTCGTTTATGTGCTAATACTGGTGCACAGTTACATTTGGTCAAGCCTTTAGGTTTTGAATTAGATGATAAAAAGCTCAAACGAGCAGGCCTTGATTATCATGAATGGGCACGTATGCAAATTTGGGACAACATAGAACTTTGCCTTGCTGACCTGAAAGCTAAAGGGGTTGAGCATGTTTTTCCACTCACTACTAAAGGTTCTGCAACTCCGCATACAGTTGATTTGAATCGACCTGTGGCTTTACTGATGGGACCAGAAACACGCGGTTTGCCTGAGCATGTTCGCTTGATGTTTCCACAAGAACAGTGGATTCGTTTGCCAATGGCTGAAAACTCAAGAAGTTTAAATTTATCTAATGCAACGGCTGTGATTGTTTATGAAGCATGGCGTCAGCAGGGTTTTAAAGACTTAGGATAAGTTAATAGTTTTTAAATAAAAATAAGGCCACAGTTGTGGCCTTATTTGTTTTTAGATGTCTTATTTAGGGAAAACAACACCACTTGCTAAATCATAATTTGTTGGTGAGTTGGTATAGACCGATCCAAGTCGAACTGCAAAGAACCAGCCTAATGTACCTTGGTCTTGAATCCGATTTTCAAAGATATAAGGCTCATCTGTTTCGGATGCAGCATCTTCAATAAATACTTTATATTCAATAGGTCCTGTATTTTCACTGTCGCGCTCAAATAGATAACCATCAATATTAAAGAAGCCTAGGTTATTGTTCGCGTCGACTAATCTATAACCTTCAGCTGCCTGTTCTTTAAGAAGTTTTTCAAGTTTAATTGCATCATCCTTGTTGAAAGGAATATGTTGTGGAACTTCAAAATAGCGATATGCATAGGTTCCGTTATGGGTACTGCTATTTACGCAAGTAGGTACATAGAAGGTTCCATTCGTTGTGCCATTATTAGTGAATTCTGAGTTTGCGTAAATTAGCTTACAACCTTGTGCACCAAGTTCATTGAAGGCATTTAGAATACTTGTGCGAGAAGTGTTGGTTAAGAAGCGATTAGAATACGAATAGGTTGCAGGTTTCTTATCATTTTTCACAAATAAATATTTATCTGTATCAGATGTAACTTCACCAAATGAAAGCTTATATATATAGCCTAAGCTACCTTGTTTATTTAACTCATTCACCCATAGTAAATAACGGTTAGCTACCGAATTAGTTTTAACATCAACTGTTTTATAGGTGTATGTGTCAGTGGATTTATTGTTTTTAACATATAAATTTTTATACAGCGCAAAGCTTCCATCCGGATTATCTAATCTTACAGATGGCGTGAGAAGAGCGTAGCCTTGGCGTCCTTGATCATTAAGTTGACTTAATACGTCTGCCCAAGATTCCTTATTATCTCCTAGTCTAAAACTTGCTGTTGCCAATACTTGAGTTGGCTTTTGCATGCTTGCTGGTGGATTTGTTTTTGTGAAGCAGGTATTTGTGAGATCAAAGTTTGCTTGCTGCAAATAATTATGTATCGCATTTGGTTCATCTGTAGGAACTAGACAGAATTGGTTTGCATTTTTAAACCGTAGAATAGCTGGCTGTTTCTGCGTTAGCTTTCCTGCTACTACAAGCTGCCAATCTACTTTGTTATAGCTTGAGGTTTGTACTGTCTGAGGTGCTCCAATATTTGAAACCAGACTAAAATCTTCAGCTTGGCGGTAACTTGCAACAATGTTACCTGTACAGTTCGATTCATTCTCATAACGTACTGTTTCACTGGCAAATCGCACGCTGTTATCAGAAACCTTAATGACATTCATTTTTAGAGCAGAGCCGTTAATACAACCTCCTTTACCTGCTAACCAACTTCCAACAAAGCGATCCGCTACACTTGTTGGTGTTGGTGTTGGTGTTGGTGTTGGTGTTGGTGTTGGTGTTGGTGTTGGTGTTGGTGTTGGTGTTGGTGTTGGTGTTGGTGTTGGTGTTGGTGTTGGTGTCGGTGTCGGTGTCGGTGTCGGTGTCGGTGTCGGTTCCGAATCGTTATCATCAGATCCGCAACCACTTAAAGCTATAAAAATCAAAGCAATGCTGCTTCCTTTTACTATGTTATTCATCACATGAACCCTTTTTTTATTAAAAATGTGAAAATTTAACATTTTAAAATAGATCAATTATAATGCAGTTGTAAAGATCAAATTTGAAAAAAGGTTCAACATGGCAGCTTATAATCAAATTGAAATATTCGAACAAAGCCAAAAATGGTTTGACCAGTTGCCATTAGAGTGGAAAAACTGGCTTGAAGAAAACTTAGAAAAAGGGTGTGGGGTTGAACAATTAGTCGATGTATTAAAAGCAAATGGTTTTGAACCAAAGTTTGAAATGAATGATTTGAAATTTCAGACTTTATTGGATCATGATCAAGAGTGGATAATTGAACAAGTTTTAAATGAGATAACGTCTGCGAAAATTATAAAAATATTAATAGAGCAGGGGCATGATGGTTTAAAAGTAAAAGAATATTTAAATAATTTAGAAAATAATAAGTTATATAAAATTTTGAAGAAAAAGCATCATCAACTTAAAAAACGTGAATGGTTAATAGAAACTGTAGATCAATTAGCACAGCTAAACTCTGACTATAGTAAAGAAATTCCTTCAATTACTGCTCCACGGTTCTCTAGTTTTATAAAGGATTACTATAGTCAACATCGCCCTGTGATTTTAAAAAAAGGAATAGAACATTGGCCAGCTTTGCACAAATGGTCTCCGCAATATTTTGCTTCTAAATTTGGTCATCATTTAGTTGAAGTTCAGATGAATAGAAATTTAGATGAACAGTTTGAAAGACATTCTCCATCATTAAAGCAGAAAATGAAGATGTCAGAGTTTGTATCAAAAGTTATGTCAGTTGATGCTAGTAACGATTTTTATATGACTGCAAATAATGCATCAAATAGTCATCAGATGCTTCAAGAATTATTTTCAGATATAGAGGATTTTGCAGATGGTTACTGTGATTTGGCTTTAAAGGATGACCGTAGTTTTTTATGGTTTGGACCTAAAGGAACATTTACGCCCTTACATCATGATTTAACGAATAATATGTTAGTTCAAATTTATGGAAGCAAAAAAGTAACTTTAATTCCTGCATTGCAAGTTCCTCATCTATATAACGATCATTGGGTATTTAGTGAGTTGAGTGATACAAATAAAATTGATTTTGAAAAATATCCTTTAGCAAAATCAATTACTCCTGTTGAATGTATTTTGAATGCAGGGGAAGCTCTATTCATCCCGATTGGTTGGTGGCATAGCGTAGAAAGTTTGGATGTCTCAATCAGTATTTCTTTTACCCATTTTAATGCACCAAATCATTATATTGATCGGTTTCCCAAAGAGGTCTAAGAATGAAAATTGCATCTTAAACCGTTCAGTGTGACAATTGCTCGGCCCATACTGTTTTCAAATATGAAGGAAAATTGTTACCCTATGACCACACTCCAAACGAACAATGCAGAACTTAATCAAAAGCAGGTATTAATGTTAATGGAATACCTGACGCAATGGTTAATTCGTTCGGGAGTTGGATATAACGACTTTGTAACTGCTTTAAAACCTGTTTTCTATCAACAAGCTTTAACTGAGCTAGAGCGTATAGAGCAAAAGCCAACTGATTCAGCGGTCAGTTTACTTTCAGGGTTACATCGCAAAGATGTGAATGCATTTAAAAAGGCGATGCAGGCTGGGCAGCCTTTAACAGAAGCAAAAGTAGCAGAGCCAGTAAGTGTTCCTGCTCGGGTGATTGGTTTGTGGCTTGCAGAGGGATTGGCAGAAAAAATTCCATTTGTAAGTAATGATCAAATTTGTTTTGAAAATTTAGTAAAGAAAGTCTCAACTGAAAAGCATCCAAGATCTATTTTGAATGAACTCGAACGCCTAAATATTGTGAAAGAAGAAAATGGCCTTGTGGTGTTGCAGCAGCGTAGTTTTATGCCTGATGTTGAGCAATTCGAGGTTCGAAAATTATTAGCAAATAACTTAGAGGCACATTTGGCTGCAGGAGTTCATAATTTATTTCAGCCAGAAAAAGAACCCTATTTAGAACAAGCAATTTTTGCTGATGAACTAACAGATGAATCGATTACTTTACTCAAAGAAGCAAGTTTGCGCTTATGGGAAGATTTATCGCTACAAGTACTTAAATTAGCTATTGAACGTTGTGCACTAGATGAAGGAAAAGAGGGTGCAACTAAAACTTTCCGTTTCGGAGCTTATCAATATGACGAAAACAACTTATAAAAAATTAATAATATCCATGAGCTTCATTTTGACAAGTGGTCTTTTAACCGCTTGTGGAGAGGATTTATTCGCAGGTGGTGCAAGTTTAGGGGGATCAGGATATCCGACTAAACCTGGTAAACCGGGTGATTTTGAAACACCGGCCGATGGTGAGAAAGGCGACTCAAAAGATAATGAAATTTGGTTGCCTGCACCCGTTGAAGATGACTGTAATGGCTTGCATCGCAAATTACAGTTTCTCAATAATGTAACGCGTGAACCCATAGAAAAAGAAACTGTTTTTAAATATGCACAGCAGTTAACTCTAAACGGTACTCTGGCTTTGCAGATTACTCAAACTAATAAGGGATTAGAGAAAATACAAGAAAAACAACCTGCATGTTATGTACCTTTAGAACTCTATTTACTTGGAAACATGAAGCGCTCTTATCCAGAAAATGAGTGTAAAGAGACTCAAACTTACGAATATCTGCCAGGTGAAACCAAAACTTTTATTGTCAATTATCCAGCATTTGACGTCATGAATGGTACTTGGAAATATGGTCTAGAAAGCACTTATTTGAAGAGTGATCAAGAGTTAAAACAATGTGAACCTTTAACTATCCAATTTAAAATAAGTGCACCACCTGAACCGATTAAAATTAATTAAGTTGAACCATTCATGAGCGATAAAATTTTAGAGGAAGTATGAGTTAAGCTTGCTCTAGCACTTTTTCGTCATAAGTCATTTGGGCTGCTAAAACCTGTTCAATATTGGTTTCAGCCCATTCTTTTAATTGGAACGCCATTGAAGCGACATTTTGCCCCAGAGAAGTGAGTGAGTAATCAACACGAATAGGAGACGTATTCTGAATTTTACGCTCAATAAAACCATCTCTTTCTAGCATCTTTAGTTTTTGTGATAAGACTTTAGGAGAGATGCCTTGTATATTCTTTTTGAGCAAATTGAAGTGCTGAGTTTCCTCTTCAAGCACATTTAAAATCAATAAAACCCATTTATCTGCAATTTTTTCAAAAAATAAACGAGCAGGGCAATGTTGTTGAAAAACATTATATTTTAGACATTCATTCATACTTTTTACCTGCTAATTTCTTAAAAAATTACCATAGTTACCAGTTAGTAACTAATTGACACCTAGTTTCTAAAATATATCATAAAGTAGAATTTAATAAAACAAAGGTTTGCTCCCATGTCTAACTCTAATATCGCGGTTGTATATTTCTCTGGTTATGGCCACACTAAAGTCGTGGCTGAAACGTTTGCAAACGAAATTAATGCTCAGCTCATCCAAATTGATCAAGAAGGTAATATTACTGATCAAGATTGGCAGACATTAAATGATGCGAAGGGGATTGTTTTTGGTGCTCCGACTTATATGGGCACAGCACCATGGCAGTTTAAAAAGTTTGCTGATGCAACTTCGAAAGTTTGGTTTACACGTGGTTGGCAAGATAAAGTATTTGCAGGTTTTACAAACAGCGCGAGCTTAAATGGAGATAAGCAGGTTACTCTTATTCAATTACAAACTTTAGCTTCGCAGCATGGTGGAATTTGGGTGAGCCTTGGTTTATTACCAGCGAATACAAAAGATGCAACACGCGAAGATATAAATAACTTAGGCGGTTCAGTTGGGCTTTTGGTTCAATCACCTTCTGATGCGAGTGTAGAGGAAGTTCCTACTGGCGACCTTGAAACAGCGAAGCTTTATGCTCAACGTGTACAAAAGATTGTGAACAAAATTTTTGGTTAATTTGACAATTTGACCATAAAAAAGGCGCTTTAAGCGCCTTTTTTATTATTCATGTTCATTATGCTGCGGAGCATTATATTTAAAGCCTTTGGTTTTGTAGGCCAAATAACCTACACCAATAACGGCCCAAGCTAAGCCAATTTGTAAGGCAAGCTTATCAATCTCAAGCCACATCATGAACACACTGGCAAAACCAAGTGTTGGTATAACAATATAATTGATGATGTCTTTAAACGTTTTATTCTTGCCATCTCTTAATGCATAGCGAGAAATAACAGAGAAGTTAACAAAACTAAAAGCGGTTAAAGCACCAAAACTAATCAAGTTGACAATATGCTCAAGATCTAAGAAACCAGCAGATAAAGCAACTACACCCACAATAAGAATGTTGTAAGTTGGAGTATGCAATTTTGGACTAATGTGACCAAATAATTTCTTATTGATTACGCCGTCACGTCCCATTACATACATTAAACGAGATACACCTGCATGAGCAGAAATACCTGATGCCATAACAGCAACTACAGCAAAATATAAAACCAAAGTTTTAAATGCAATACTACCAATCGCAGCAACCATTACAGGCTGTGATTCATCGAGAGGATTAAAATAAGTATTTGGGTTACTAGGGAAATATAATTGGATGAAGTAAGTACTTACAATGAAAATAATACCTGCAAGTAATGCTGTCGTAAAAATAGCTTTTGGAAGCGTTTTCTCTGCATCTTTTGTTTCTTCAGCAAGAGAAGATAAGGCATCAAACCCTGTGAAAGAGAAGCAGAGTACAGTTGCACCAGCAATTAAAGCACTTACGGATGTCATGTCGTTCCAAAAAGGAGTTAATGACCACAAGGCAGCTTTATCTGGATTTAAAGTTCCATCTGCATATACACCTTGAGTGAGTAAAATGTATACCTGATAAACGAAATAAAAAATTACGCCAAGCTGAATAATAACGATTGTACTGTTAAAGCGTGCGACAAATCGTGCACCAAATAAGTTAATAACAGTCATTAGGGTGGTTAAACCAATCACCCATAACCAGTTATTTACCTCTGGAAAAAGAGCTCTTAGATAAATATCTGCCAAAATAATATTAACAAGCGGTGACAGTAAATAGTCTAACCAAGAAGACCAACCCACCATAAAACCAACATTAGGGTGAATTGATTTTTGAGCATACGTATAAGCTGACCCAGAAGAAGGGTAGCGCTTAATCATATGTCCATAACTGATCGATGTTAATAAGATTGCGACTAATGCAAAGATGTAGGAAGTTGGTACATGACCGCCACTTCGCTCTGATACTAAACCAAAAGTATCGAATAACGTTAATGGCTGAATATAAGCTAAACCAATAATAATAATGTGCCAAAGCACAAGATTCTTTTGAAGTTTAGCTGTTGGTTTAGTCCCAGATAAATTTGTCAACGGCGTTATCCTCATAATCGTTGATCAAGGATCAGCTTGGTGTTAAGGATCGTTTGAGACGAACGATCCCCCCTACAGAAAAAGATAAAGTGCGCCAATCTATCCTAAATTGATGCAAATTGTCAGTACTTTCATCGATTTTTTAGCAAATTTTTTGCCATATTTCCAAATAAAAAGATGAATAAAAATTCACAGTGATAAAAAAGACCTGATTTTATATAAAAATCAGGTCTTTATATTTAAGTCTCGAGTTTAACCTATCGAATTACCATGCCTTTTGTAAGATCTCTCGGATATCTTTTAGGCTTGCTTCTTTAGGGTTGTAAATAATTGAGCCGTCATTTAGTGCTTTTTCTGCAACTTCATCGAGCTGTGCTTCCGTTACTTTGCCAGTTTCACGTAAAGTACGTGGTAACTTGGTTAAAGTAAATAAACGATCACGCATTGCTAAAATTGTTGCAATCGCTCTGTCTGCACGTTGAGTTGCTGGAGTTTGTGCATAGATATCAGCACCAGCTAACGGCAATAGTAATTCACCAATTTTCTGGCCATTTACCTGCTTATTATATTCAAGCACATACGGTAAGAATAAATTCATGCATAAACCGTGGGGCAGGTGAGCAACAGCACCTAAAGCATGACCTAAGGAATGTACAAGGCCTACCATTGAGTTTGAGAATGCAATACCTGCCATTGTAGAGGCTTGTGCTAGTTCTAAACGACCTTGTGAGTCATTTGGGTTTTCTAGGACATTAAATAGGTTTTCACTAATCTTTTTAATTCCAGCACTTGCATAAGCATCGCTAAGTGGATTGGCAGCCATACATGTATAGGCTTCAACACAATGTGTTAAGGCATCCATACCTGTCATTGCAGTTAAATGAGGTGGCAATGTAAGTGTCATGCGCGGATCTAAAATCGCTGCATGTGGCATTAAGTAATAAGAGGCAAATGCCAATTTAACATTCTTTTGCGTATCTGAAACCACGGCAACCATAGTCACTTCAGATCCCGTACCTGATGTAGTCGGAATTACGAAAAATGGTTTTAATGGTTTTGGTAGGTTGTGTGCACCAGAATATTGAAGTAAGTCATCTCCACCTTCAGATACTAAAATGTTAGTTGCTTTAGAAGTATCGATAACTGAACCACCACCTACAGCAATAATCGCATCGCATTTATTCTTGCGATAAGCTTCTGCGGCAAGACGAACGACTTCTAAACTTGAGTCTGGTGGAACATCATCAAACACATGACCAATGACAGCATCAGTCGTACTGAACGCAGCTTCAATCGGGTTGAGTAAACCATTTGCGCGCACACCTTTATCTGTAATGATGAGCGGACGTTTTGCACCTAAAGTCGCAAGTTCAAACGGAATATGTTCTAACGCAGCATTACCGGCAATGACTTTTACAGGACAAAAGAATTCGTAATATGGTTTAGCCATGTTATGCGCTCCGCTTGAAATAGGACTTAGCTACTTTTAAGTAAATATTTGCAGCTTCGTTGAATTTTTCTTTTAGGGTGAGTTCGGTTGGGTATTCTTTGACTGCAAGAGACGCAACCAATTTAGGTAAAATGAGAGATTCCATTTTATTTAGACAGCGTACTAAGCGAATGGCAGCAGATACATCGCCATCAGCAATCATTCGGTCATTCGCAAATGCTTGGGCAGTACTTTCTTGAAAAGAAAATACTAAAAAGGCATGAGTTACATGTTTGAATGTAATAGTTAAGTCTGGCTTTCTTTCAGCTCTTTTGAGTAGCTCTAACTGTTTGTCTTCTGTGACTCGAGCAAAAAATGCTGGTCCATTTGGGAAAACATTCATTGAAAGTACAAAGTGAACAGGAAATTTAGATACTTCCTCTTGTATTTCAGTGTCCACTTGACTTGCCATGACTAAGCCACGACCAACAACATCCATCATGAGCTTAACGTAGGCAAGTTGCAGAGTAGGCTTTACAGCTTTTGTCGAAATCACTCGCGTATCCCTTGTTAAAATTATGCAAAAGCAAATTTAGAGTAATTACTCTAATCCATTTTTATTTCATCGCAAAGCGATTTATTCGGTTTTGACTTCTGGGTCATTAAAGTACCCCGTGTTCTTAATATACTCAATAAAGTCTTGGCAAAGTTGAGTGAATGATGGATAAGGAGTCACCAAATCTTGTATACGCACCATTTCTAAGCCTGCGTAACCGCAAGGATTAATAGTTTGGAACCCATCTAAAGCACAGTCCAAGTTTAATGCTAATCCATGATAGCTACGGCCACGACGAATTTTAAAGCCTAAGGAACCAATCTTACGGCCATCTACATATACTCCTGGTGCATCAGGCTTAGCATACGCTTCAATTCCGTATTTTTTTAAAACATCTATCATGAATTGTTCAGCAAAACTGACCAATGTTCGTACGTTCCATTTTAGACGATTAAGATCAAACATGAAGTAAGCAACAAGTTGACCAGGTCCATGCCAAGTCACTTGTCCACCACGGTCAGTTTGCACTACAGGAATATCTGATGAAATTAGGATGTGTTCAGGTTTACCAGCTTGACCTTGAGTTAAAACATTATGATGTTGAAGTAACCATAACTCATCAGGCGTATCTTGATCTCGCTCATTTGTTAAGAGTTTCATAGTTTCAAACTTGCTTTGATAATCTTGTAAATCGTTCCATTGCCGAATGATTAAGTTAGGTTTATCAAGGCTCATCACAATCTCTTCCTATAATTAGTTTATGCGGCGCCCAGTTAATATCTACTAGATAAAAGCCGAAAACCTTGTAATTTTAAAGGATTTTATAAAAGGAATTCTAAATATTTGTAAGGTTTTTCGTGGTAGGGAGGTTTTTAAAATTTCCAAAAAAATACCACAGTAAGAATGCCTGACTGTGGTATTGATTGAAGAACTTAAAATTAAAGCGCAGTTCTAATCTGCGGACAAGCAGCCAAGTCAGCATAAAGTGCATGAACTTGTTCTAATTCTTCAAAGCGCAATTGTGCTGTTAAAGAATGATACTTGCCGGTGCGAGATTCTTGAACTTTTAATGTTGAGTCATCGAAGTCTGGAAAATGTTTTACCAAAATATCAACTACAGCAACACGTAATTCTTCACCCGCATCGCCAATAAGTTTAATTGGATAATCCATCGGAAATACCCAAAGATGTTCTTGTAGTTCGCGAGATGGAGTGCGGTCTAACATAAGTTACCTCATGATTTGAAACGCCTGCATTATCGCAGGCGTTTATAGCTCTTTCTATTAAATGGGGCTTGGTTTTGAAATTTCAAGCTTTCAAAACTTAGTCATTTTCCAAGAAAGAACGTAAATGTTCAGAACGAGAAGGGTGGCGTAATTTACGCAATGCTTTCGCTTCAATCTGACGGATACGTTCACGCGTTACATCAAATTGTTTGCCAACTTCTTCAAGTGTGTGATCGGTCGGCATATCAATACCAAAACGCATCTTCAATACTTTTGCTTCACGTTCAGTTAAGTTTTCCAATACTTCACGAGTTGCTTCTTTTAAGCCTTCTGAAGTCGCAGCATCAATTGGAGAAGTGATGTTTTGATCTTCAATGAAATCCCCAAGATGTGAATCTTCATCATCACCAATAGGTGTTTCCATCGAAATCGGTTCTTTAGCAATTTTAAGTACTTTACGAACCTTAACTTCATCCATTTCTAAACGTTCACCTAATTCTTCAGGTGTTGGTTCACGGCCCATTTCTTGTAACAATTGACGAGATACACGGTTGATCTTGTTAATCGTTTCAATCATGTGTACTGGAATACGAATCGTACGAGCCTGATCGGCAATCGAACGAGTAATCGCCTGACGAATCCACCAAGTTGCATAAGTCGAGAATTTATAACCACGACGGTATTCAAACTTGTCTACGGCTTTCATCAAACCAATGTTCCCTTCTTGAATCAAGTCAAGGAACTGTAAACCACGGTTGGTATATTTCTTCGCAATCGAGATTACCAAACGGAGGTTGGCTTCTACCATTTCTTTCTTAGCGCGACGTGCTTTCGCTTCGCCAATCGCCATACGTTTAGAGATATCTTTAATTTCAGCAACGCTTAAACTAAGCTCTTTCTCAATATCTGCAATCTTTTGTTGGAATGCTAAAACATCTGGACGAACTTTTTCTAAATGCGCCTTAATTTCAGCAGGTGCTTTAGCAATTTGTTCATCTAACCAAGCTGGATTAGATTCTTGTTTAGGGAAAGATGTACGGAATTGAGTACGGTCCATACGGCCACGACGTACTGCATAACGCATGATTTCACGTTCATTGGCACGAATTTGCTCATGTGTACCACGAATCATTTCAGAGATGATGTCAAATAAACGTGGTGTAAATTTAAACATCATGAACACAGTAGCTAAAGCTTCTAAAGCTTCTTCAGCCTCTGGACTGTTACGACCATGTTTTTCAACAACAGCTTTTGTTTTAGCCCAAGCAGCTTCTAGTTCAGTAAAACGAACTTTTGCAACCTCAGGGTCTGGACCTGAATCGCCTTCAGAGTCATCATCACCTTCAGACTCTTCTTCTTCATCGTCATCATCAAGCTTAACTTCTTTCGTTGATTTTGAAGATGATTCGTCTTCTTCTTCAAGTTCTTCAACTTCTTCTAAAACTTCTGGAATATCTTCATCAGTTTCAGGATCGAGGTAGCCTGATAAAATATCTGCAAGACGGCGTTCGCCAGTTAAAAAATCATTATATTCTTTTAATACAACTTCAACAGCATTTGGCCAGTAAGCAATTGAATTAAGGACATCACGGATACCTTCTTCAATACGTTTGGCAATGCTGATTTCACCTTCACGGGTTAACAGTTCAACTGTACCCATTTCACGCATGTACATACGTACAGGATCTGTCGTACGCCCAGGCTCATTTTCAACCGATGCAAGTACGGCAGCAGCTTCTTCTTCAGCAACCTCATCAGTTGCGTCAGCCGACTCACCGAACATGGTATCGTCAGATTCAGGTGCACGCTCGTGTACAGGAATACCAACGTCTTGAAGCATTTGAATAATGTCTTCAATCTGTTCGCTTTCAGTAATCGAGTCCGGCAGATGATCGTTAACCTCAGCGTAAGTTAAGTAACCTTGTTCTTTGCCTCGGCTAATCAGAGCCGCTACTTGAGAAGTAGGGGAATGCATATCGCTCATCTTTGCTTACTCTTTGTTGAATCTGTGGCAGTGAAAAACCGTGCATGATAGCACAATTTGCTTGAAATGTTTTGGCTTTGATCAGTAACCGTTAAATAAAAAATATCTTTGAATTCACTTCTGTTTTTTGAATATTGGGATAAAATCATTTTTTTCAAGCTTAAATCATCGAAAAAATCATAGAATTTTTTTTTGATCAAAAAAATAGTTCAGCTTTATAAATACACAATTTTTTGGGCGAAAAAAAGTACAAATATGCAGTTTAATGAAAAAAATATAAATAAAACTTGACACGATTTAATAACCAAGATAAATAGCGGCTAGACCCATTCACATTTTTTCATTAGAGGTAGTTTTAGTGTCTTCTACAGATTTTGAATTAGATGATAACTACGGTGATGATGATGATGTCGGTTTTGATGAGTCATCAGGCAAAATCACTGCGAAAGAATCATTAGAAAAACGTAGATTAATTGATGATCTATTGGCTCAACGCCGTTTAGAGCGTGAGTTAAAAGATTTTGATTACGATTTAGACGATGATGATCTTGATGATGAAGACTAATCAAATCTGAATAGGGCATCGTCAGCTTAGATGCTATGCTATCGTAGATTTCTTTTTTATAGTCAGGTAACACAATGAGTGCGTTAGATTTAGACCAATTAAGTGAATATCTAGATGGAGACCACAATGAGTATGGTCTGGATTTCGCTGCAACTCATGGTTTTCTGTGTGCAATTGCAGTAGGCCCTCAGTTCGATCGTTGGTTAGATGAATTGTTTGATAATAACCATAAAAAAGTTCCTGCCGAAATTATTCAGCAGATCAAAGCGTGGTTAGAGTCAATTCGACAAGACTTAGCAAATGAAAATGGAATTGAATTTCCGTTTGAAATTGAGGAAGCGGATGTTGAGTCTAGCTTAGGCGACTGGAGTGTTGGATTTGTTGATGCGATGTTCTTAAATGAAGATGCATGGTTTGCACCTGAATATGAAGAACAATTAATTGATTTAACTTTACCAATGATGGTATTTAGTGGAATTGATGAAGAAGATCCACAGATGGAATCTTTCCGTCGTAATGGACAGTTAATGGATGAACTGGCAGAAGAAATCCCAGATAATTTGAATGAATTATACTTGATGTATCATACGCCAAATTAACTTATTAGAAGAAATAATAAATAACGTCCTTTCTAGGGCGTTTTTTATTGTAAAAAAATTAGTGGTATAAATAAAAAAGGGCAGTTAGAAATCTAAATGCCCTTTAAAAACTATATTATAGTTTTATAGGCGTTTACGCTTTGCAGCAGCAATTTGTGACTGGCGCATACGGAAACCAGCTTTTTGCTTTTCAGTGGTTTTGTCGATGCAATAAACGCAAGAAACACCGTGTTCGTAACTTGGTAGAGCAGACTCTTCAGGAGTTAAAGGCCAGCCGCAAGCATGACATTTAATATTTACGCCTTCCTGTACACCATGAGTTACAGCAGTACGTCCGTCAAATACGAAACATTCACCTTCCCATAAGCTTTCATCAGCAGGGGTTTCTTCTAGGTACTTAAGGATACCGCCTTTAAGATGGTAAACCTCTTTAAATCCTTCTTGAAGAAGTAAAGAAGTTGATTTTTCACAGCGAATACCACCAGTACAGAACATCGCAATTTTTTTGTCTTTATGTTGCTCTAATTCTTTCTTGACGTATTCTGGAAACTCACGGAATGTTTCAGTTTTAGGATCAATTGCACCCTTAAATGTACCCGCTTTATATTCGTAATCATTACGTGTGTCGATTAAAATTACATCATCACGTGCGATTAAATCATTCCACTCTTTAGGATCAAGGTAGTGACCGACTAAGTCACGAGGTTTAACCTCAACACCTAAAGTCACAATTTCTTCTTTAAGTTTAATTTTCATTTTGCGGAAAGGTTTATCAGAACTATGGGATTCTTTGTATTCCATAGCACCAAAGCCTTCATTGAGCAAAAACTGATGTAGTGTATCAATTGCTACGCGATCACCAGCAACAGTACCATTAATTCCTTCACCTGCTACAATCAGAGTTCCACAGAGGTTAATTGTTTTCACTAGGTCTAATAAACGTTGTTGAAGATCGGCAGGATCTTGAACTTCTTTAAATTGATATAGTGCTGCAACAACCCAACCTGCGGTCGCTTGCTGTTCTACAGGTGCAAGCTGTTCTACAGTAGCGTTCATGGAAAACTCCAAATGTATTAAGATAGAAATTTAAGGCGCATATTTTAGCGCGAAAATTTGTAATAAGCGAGAAAACCATAAAAAGTATATGGTTTATTTAAGGAGTTTGTTTTGAGTAATGATCATCGAACGCTCTCTCACACCCCATGTGCAGGGCGTTGTTCAACAGTTTTTGGTGATCAGGTTTGTCGTGGTTGTCGCCGTTTTAACCACGAGGTGATTCAATGGAACACTTATACGGCAGAGCAGCGTTTAGCTGTATGGAAGCGTTTAGATGATCAATTGAATCAAATCTTAGTACCGATGCTGCCTCATGCAGACTTACAGCATGTTGAGGGCTTTATTTTAAGTAAGCGTGTTCGGTTAATGGAAGGGGCGAGCCAGGGCCGTAAGCTTTACCATGCCTTAAAAATATGTGAAAAGAATAAACATCTAGCACATGAGAGTGGTTTGGGTATTTCGGAGTCTCAAGTCAAAACGATATGGGTTGAGTTTGAACGACGCGTTTTAGCGTTGGCTAAAGCGAGCTATGAGTTGGCTTGGTTGCGAGCAGATGGAATTAGCCATCACTTGTTAACTATGTATGAAGAAGAATAAGTCTAGAGTAGAAAAAGACGTAAATAAAAAAGCTGCCTTTTGGCAGCTTTTTTTCATTAATTTTCTTTCGAATATTAACGTTTGATGTCGCGTTGAGTTTCACCAGTATAAAGCTGACGAGGACGACCGATTTTGTAAGGGCCGCTGTGCATTTCTAACCAGTGGCTGATCCAACCAACTGTACGAGCAAGAGCGAAGATTACAGTAAACATTTCTGTTGGGATACCAATCGCTTTAAGGATGATACCTGAGTAGAAGTCTACGTTAGGGTAAAGTTTACGCTCAACGAAGTACGGGTCGTTCAATGCGATACGCTCAAGTTCCATAGCAAGTGCTAATTGAGGATCGTTGATACCTAAAGCTTCAAGAACTTCGTCACAAGTTTGCTTCATTACTTTAGCGCGTGGGTCGAAGTTTTTGTAAACGCGGTGACCGAAGCCCATAAGCTTAACTTCTTTGCGTTTAACTTTTTCCATGAACTCTGCAACGTTTTCAACGCTACCGATTTCATCAAGCATCTTAAGAACTGCTTCGTTTGCACCACCGTGAGCAGGTCCCCAAAGTGCAGAGATACCAGCAGAGATACATGCATACGGGTTTGCACCAGTAGAACCAGCAAGACGTACTGTAGATGTAGAAGCATTTTGCTCATGGTCAGCATGAAGCGTGAAAATACGATCCATTGCGCGAGCAAGAACAGGATTAACTTTGTAATCACGGTCAGCAGGAGTAGCAAACATCATGTGTAAGAAGTTTTCCGCATAACTTAAATCGTTACGTGGATAGATGAATGGTTGGCCTACTGTGTATTTGTAACTCCAAGCAGCAAGCGTTGGAATTTTTGCAATTAAGCGAATTGCAGTGATTTCACGGTGGTTGATGTCTTCAATATCTAGGTTGTTGTGATAAAACGCAGATAATGCACCTACAACACCAACCATGATTGCCATTGGGTGAGCATCACGACGGAAACCATTGAAGAAACGGCTAACTTGATCGTGAACCATAGTGTGAGCACGTACTTTCGTATCAAACTCAACTTTCTGTTCAGCAGTTGGGAGCTCGCCATTTAATAATAAATAACAAGTTTCAAGGTAGTCTGCTTGAGTTGCTAACTGATCAATTGGGTAGCCGCGGTGTAATAAAATACCTTTGTCACCATCAATGAAAGTAATTTTAGATTCGCATGCGGCTGTCGCCATAAAACCAGGATCGAAAGTAAAATGACCTTCTTTCAGTATGCTGCTGACATCAATTACATCTGGACCTAAAGTGCCACTGTAGATTGGTAATCCAATTTCTTTGCCATCAAGATGTAATACGGCTTTTTTGCCATTTGCTTCAGACATTCAATAGATCTCCTGTCCTGGTGAATGTTGATCTGACTCGAAATCCTAATGTTCTCATGTGCGAATCAGACGGTGTCAAAATTTGCTATAAGATTAGTGAGTACTGAAATTTTGTCAATTATACTTATGGATAAAAAATGACGTTCCCACAGAGAGTTAGTCATCAAGACCCGAGCAAAAAAGTCAGTAAAATCACTGCATCGGGATGGTATAATAAGTCAATTCAACAAGAACGTGCAGAAAAAAAATGAAGGATGAGTACAATTGTAAGCAAATTTATAAATTGCAATTTAGAATAATAAGGCGGTAGAAAATGCCAATCTGCTTAAAAAAATCATAAAACTCATGGTGTAATTTCAAATTTATACTCAAAAAAAATGGTATTTTTATTTAGTTGTAACAAAGAATATTGTTCTTTTTTTAAGTTTAATTGTATAAAAAATAGCTCATCAGACGACTTTAAAATCATAAGAACTGTTTTTTAATGAAATTCACTTTCGAAAAATTAGTATAGATCGCTTAATATCTATCTGAAATATAAGTCTGTTCACTTATTTGAAATGTGGCTTACATTGAAAATAGGAGAGTATTGCGATCATTTTTCTATTGATATGAGGAATTTATAACTTTATCTTTAGTCTAAAATCGGCTTATTTAAAAGAAATTTCAGAAAAAATGAAATTAAATAAAAAGTTATTTTAAACAAGGACATGATGTATGTAGGTATAGTTTTTTTATTGACCTAATAATGTAATATTGTTTTGAATGATTCTTATTTAATGGTTTTTTGCTGAAATGGCAAAGTGGATTGTTTGTATTTTGATACTTCGCGTTTTATAATTCAGTGTCGTTTATAGGTTAGGCATGAGCTGTGCTTGCCTAACAATGCCAGCTTTCCTTGGAATTAATTCAACAAACTCCGGTCGGAGTTTCTACCTACAGGATGCCCGCTGTGAAAAGCAACAGACCTGTCAATTTGTCCATGGGTCAGGTGTTAGCGGTAAATTTACGCTCACCCGTGGCTATTGCATCAATTTTACACCGTTTATCAGGTGTCATCGTTTTCTTATTAGTACCAGTTCTCTTATGGATTCTAGATAAATCATTATCTTCACCAGAAGGATTTGACTACGTTAAAAATGTCGTTTTTGGAAATATCCTTGTACGTTTTGTTGTTTGGGTATTTGCAGCCGGCTTAATATTCCACTTTATTGCTGGAGTTAAGCACTTACTTGCAGATTTAGGTTTTGCTGAAGAACTGCAAAGTGGTCGTATTGCAGCGACAATTTCATTGATCTTATCTGTGGTAGCCATTATCGCAGCCTTTGTATGGATTATGTTCTAATGAAAAGTGCTACAGGTTTAACTGGTTCAGGTTCTCGTGATTGGTTTATCCAGCGTGTAAGTGCGGTTGTATTAGCAGCTTATACTGTTGTTCTTTTTGGTTGGATTCTCTGCAAAGGTGGATTTGACTATCAACAGTGGGCTGGCTTCATGATGACATTACCAATGAAGATTTTTTCTTTATTGGCAATTTTATCGCTTATCGCACACGCATGGATTGGTATGTGGCAAGTTTTCACTGACTATGTCACTACTCGTCAAATGGGTCCTTCAGCGAAAGGTTTACGCCTTGTACTGACGACGGCTGTCATTATTGCAGTGTTTGTGTACGCAATCTGGGGTATCCAGATTTTCTGGGCGAATTGATAGGAAGATATCATGGGCGCGATAACCCCTAAAGAAGATTATTCAAATATTCAAAACCTCACTTTCGATGCAGTTATCGTTGGTGGTGGTGGTTCTGGTATGCGTGCTTCTTACCAACTTGCTCAAGCAGGTTTGAAAGTTGCAGTACTTACTAAAGTTTTCCCAACACGTTCACATACAGTTGCTGCTCAGGGCGGTATCGGTGCGTCGTTAGGTAACATGCAAGAAGATAACTGGCATTTCCACTTTTACGATACGGTAAAAGGTTCTGACTGGTTAGGTGACCAAGACGCAATTGAATTTATGTGTCGTGAAGCACCAAAAGTTGTGTATGAACTTGAACACATGGGTATGCCGTTTGACCGTAACGCTGATGGTACAATTTACCAGCGTCCGTTCGGTGGTCACTCTGCGAACTATGGTGATAAACCAGTTCCACGTGCTTGTGCTGCTGCTGACCGTACTGGTCACGCATTATTGCACACGCTTTATCAAAGCAACGTGAAAATGGGTACTCAGTTCTTCGTTGAATGGATCGCGCTTGATTTGATCCGTAACGAAGCAGGTGATGTTCTTGGTGTAACAGCGATTGACCAAGAAACTGGTAATATCGCAGTATTCCAAGCAAAAGCGACATTGTTTGCGACCGGTGGTGCTGGTCGTGTTTACCGTGCATCAACAAATGCTTATATCAATACTGGTGACGGTCTTGGTATGGCTGCTCGTGCTGGTATTCCATTACAAGATATGGAATTCTGGCAATTCCACCCTACGGGTGTTGCGGGCGCAGGCGTATTGTTAACTGAAGGTTGTCGTGGTGAAGGTGCAATCCTTCGTAACAAAGACGGCGAACCGTTCATGGAACGTTACGCACCAACTTTAAAAGACTTGGCTCCACGTGACTTCGTATCACGTTCTATGGACCAAGAAATTAAAGAGGGTCGTGGTTGTGGTCCAAAAGGTGATTATATCTTACTAGATATGACTCACTTGGGCGCTGACACAATCATGAAGCGTTTACCATCTGTATTTGAGATTGGTAAAAAATTCGCGAACGTTGACATTACTAAAGAACCAATTCCTGTAGTACCAACAATCCATTATCAAATGGGCGGTATTCCTACAAATATGCATGGTCAAGTGTGCTTACCTGAAGCAGGTACAGATAACTACACTAAACCTGTAAAAGGTTTCTATGCAATTGGTGAATGTTCTTGTGTATCAGTACATGGTGCAAACCGTTTAGGTACTAACTCACTTCTTGACTTGGTTGTATTTGGTAAAGCTGCTGGTGAGCACATTATCGACTACGTAACTAAGCATCATGGTGATGAATATGCGCCACTTCCAACAAACGTATTAGAGCAAACTTTAGATCGCGTACGTAAGTTGGATGAATCAACTTCTGGTGAAAATGCACAAGAAGTTGCTGATGCGATTCGTGATATCGTTCAAGACCACGCTGGTGTATTCCGTACTCAAGCTTTGCTTGATAAAGGTGTTAAAGAGATTCTTGCTCTTGAACCACGTGTGCGCAACATTCACTTGAAAGATAAATCTAAAGTATTTAACACTGCACGTGTTGAAGCGCTTGAAGTTGAAAACTTATATGAAGTTGCAAAAGCTACATTAATTTCAGCTGCTGCGCGTAAAGAGTGTCGTGGTGCGCATACTGTAGTTGATTATGAATTGCCAGCTGATCACCCAACTTATTCATACGGTCGCCGTGATGATGAGTGGATGAAGCATACTTTATGGTATTCATCAGACAATCGTTTGGAATATAAGCCTGTGCGCTTCAAGCCGTTGACTGTTGATGCAATTCCACCAGCACCACGTACATTCTAATCGGGAGTATAAAGATGAGTAGAGGTACTCGTACATTCGAAATCTACCGCTATGATCCTGATAAGGATAAAGCGCCGTACATGCAAACTTTCAAGCTTGAATTGACTGATAAGCACCGTATGTTGCTTGATGCATTACTTGCTTTGAAGGTTCAAGATGAATCATTAACGTTCCGTCGTTCATGCCGTGAAGGTATTTGTGGTTCGGATGGTGTAAACATTAATGGTAAAAATGGTTTGGCTTGTTTATGGAATTTAAACGACCTGCCTGAGAAAATTGTAATTCGTCCATTACCAGGTTTGCCGGTTGTTAAAGATTTGGTTGTTGATATGAACCAATTCTATGATCAATATGACAAAATTCAGCCATTCTTGATCAATAACCAACCAGCTCCACCTAAAGAGCGTTTACAGTCTCCTGAAGAGCGTGAACACTTAAATGGTTTGTATGAATGTATTCTTTGTGCATGTTGTTCAACTTCATGCCCATCATTCTGGTGGAACCCTGATAAATTCTTGGGTCCTTCAGCATTGTTGAATGCATACCGTTTTATCATCGACTCTCGTGATACTGCTACGGCAGACCGTTTGGCTCGTCTTGACGATCCATTCAGTTTGTTCCGTTGTAAAGGTATTATGAACTGTGTGTCAGTATGTCCTAAAGGTCTAAACCCTACTAAAGCAATCGGTCATATCCGTAACATGCTATTAGATCAAGCGGGTTAATTCTGCACAAATAGAAAACGCGCATCCTTGATGTGCGTTTTTTTTTAATTTTATAATGTAAACTTTAGACTTTGGTCGAAATGAGCGAGGATTTTATATATTGCACCATATATTAAAAGATAAAATCGCTTATGTATTTCGCCAATTTATAGGTGGTATGTGTCAAAAAAATCAATCGTTGTTTAAGAACATGATACGATTTGCCACAAAGTTATAGGTGAAAAAAGCGTATACTAGTGAAATTAATTTAAGTAGCACGATCTTAGATCTGTGCTTAATTTTTATGGTTAAAGTCATTTTAGAAAAGTTAATTTTAAAGTTAATTTTTCTAAAAAGATTTGCAAAAAATTGCTCGGTTTTAATCGAGTATAAGGTGAGTGATGATGCCATTGAGGGCGTTGTGATTCATTAATTACCTATGGAGTTTTCTCTCTAGGTAGTATGACGCCCCATGGTCTTAGAGACCTGTTGGGTAAGTAATGCCTTTTTTACCAATTTGGCATTATGCATCATGGGTGTGCTTAAAAGGCAGCCTGTAATATTTTTTGCAATAGGAAATGGGTCCACAAATGCAAGAAGTTGCTGACGCATTGCGTCTTGACACTGAACTTTCCGCTGATAGTGCAGCGTATATTGAAGAACTTTACGAGCAGTACCTGACTTCCCCAACCTCTGTAGCTGAGGACTGGCGCCAATATTTCGATAAATATCCAAAGGGTGACCAACCACACAGCGCTGTGCGTGAGCAATTCCTATTACTAGGACGTAATGCTAATCGTGTTCAACCTGTTGTACAAAGTACTGTAAGTACTGAGCATGAGCGTCGTCAAATTGGCGTTTTACAACTTATTGCTGCTTATCGTAATCGCGGACATCAAAAAGCTAAATTAGATCCATTAGGTCTTGCTAAGCGTGAAGAGATTCCAGATTTAGATCTTTCAGCTCACGGTTTAACCAAATCAGATTTAGACACTGTATTCAATACCGGCAATCTTGAAATCGGCAAAAGCGAAGCAACGCTTGCTGAAATGATTGAAGCAATGGAAGCAATCTATTGTGGTTCGATCGGTGTTGAATACATGCATATCGTGGACACAAAAGAAAAACGTTGGATTCAACAACGTCTTGAAAGTGCCCGTGGTAAATTCAATTACTCAAATGACCAAAAGAAAGGCTTCTTAGAGCGTTTAACTGCTGCAGAAGGTCTTGAAAAATATCTTGGTAATAAATACGTCGGTGCTAAACGCTTTGGTGTTGAAGGCGGCGAATCTTTTATTCCTATGGTAAACGAGATTATCCAGCGTGCTGGTGCTGTAGGTTGTAAAGAAGTTGTTATCGGTATGCCACACCGTGGCCGTTTAAACCTTCTTGTGAATATTATGGGTAAAAACCCTGCGGACTTATTTGGTGAGTTCGAAGGTAAATCAATTCATAAAAAAGGTTCTGGCGACGTTAAATACCACCAAGGTTTCTCAAGTAATGTAATGACTCCAGGCGGCGAAGTTCACTTGGCATTGGCATTTAACCCATCTCACTTGGAAATTGTTGGTCCTGTAGTTGAAGGTTCTGTACGTGCACGTCAAGTACGTCGTAGAGACATTGGCGGTGATGACGTTTTACCAGTTATTGTTCATGGTGATGCGGCATTTGCAGGTCAGGGCGTGAACATGGAAACTTTCCAGATGTCACAAACTCGTGGCTATACGGTTGGTGGTACAGTTCATATTATTGTGAACAACCAAGTAGGTTTCACAACTTCTGATCCTCGTGACGCACGTTCTACAGAATACTGTACAGACGTTGCTAAAATGATTCAGGCGCCAATTTTCCATGTAAATGGCGATGATCCTGAAGCTGTTATCTTTGCTACTCAATTAGCACATGATTTCCGTCACGAATTCCGTAAAGATGTTGTTATCGATTTGTTCTGTTATCGTCGTCGTGGCCATAACGAAGCAGATGAGCCATCTGGTACACAGCCATTGATGTATCAAGTAATTGCGAAGAAAGCGACTACTCGTACACTTTATGCTGATCAACTTGTTCAAGAGAAAGTACTTGATCGTGCTGAAGCAGACCAAATGGTTGAAGATTACCGTTCTGATCTAGAAGCGGGTAATCATGTAGCAAATGCATTGATTCTTGAACCAAATACCAAAATGTTTGTTGATTGGACTCCATATTTGGGCCATGACTACACAGACGATTGGGATACTTCATTTGACTTAAATCGCTTAAAAGAATTAGGCGAGGGCATGAGCAAACTTCCTGAAGGGTTTGTAATGCAGCGTCAGGTTCAAAAAGTAATTGAAGACCGCGTAAAAATGCAAACTGGTGAAACTCCATTAAACTGGGGTGCAGCAGAAACTTTAGCTTATGCAACTTTATTAGATGAAGATTATCTAGTTCGTATTACTGGTGAAGACGTGGGTCGTGGTACCTTCTCACACCGTCATGCGAAATTGCATAACCAAGCTGATGGTTCAACGTACATTCCACTTTGTCATGTGAAAGAGAACCAACCACGTTTTGCGATTTATGACTCTCTTTTATCTGAAGAAGCAGTTCTTGCATTCGAATATGGTTACGCAACTACAATTCCTAAGAGCTTGATTATTTGGGAAGCACAATTTGGTGACTTCGTAAACTGTGCTCAAGTTGTGATTGACCAGTTTATTGCTTCTGGTGAGACTAAATGGGAACGTGTTTGTGGTTTAACAATGTTGTTACCACACGGTTTCGAAGGTCAAGGCCCAGAACACTCATCAGCTCGTTTAGAACGTTTCTTACAGTTATGTGCTGAAGACAACATGCAAGTGATCACTCCAACGACACCTGCACAGATTTTCCATGCATTACGTCGTCAAGCTGTACGCCCAATTCGTAAGCCATTGATTGTAATGTCACCGAAATCTTTACTTCGTCATAAGCTTGCGACTTCTACTTTAGAAGAGCTTGCAAATGGTTCATTCCAAACTGTAATTGATGAAATCGATCAAATTAACAAGTCAGATGTAACTCGTCTTGTACTTTGTGGCGGTAAAGTTTATTACGACTTACTTGAAAAACGTCGTGAACAAAACTTAACTAATGTTGCAATCGTACGTATTGAACAGTTGTATCCATACCCAGAGCAACGTCTTGCGGAAATCTTGGCTGCATATCCAAACGTCAAAGAACTTGTTTGGGCACAAGAAGAGCCGAAGAACCAAGGCGCATGGTTATTTATTGCACCGCGTTTATATGACGATATCTTAAAATCTGGCAAACAAATCCGTATCAGTTTTGCAGGTCGTGAAGCTTCTGCTGCACCAGCTTGTGGCTCACCGTACTTGCATGCAAAACAACAAGCTCAGCTAATTAATGATGCATTGGCAATCGAAGCTGAACAATCAGGAGATTCTCAATAATGGCAACCGAAATTAAAGCACCGGTATTCCCAGAGTCTGTTGCAGATGGCACCATCGCAACTTGGCATAAAAAGGTGGGTGAACCTGTATCACGTGATGAAGTAATCTGTGATATTGAAACCGACAAAGTTGTTTTAGAAGTTGTTGCTCCTGCTGATGGTAGCTTAGTTGCAATCATTAAAGATGAAGGCGATACAGTTCTTTCTGACGAAGTAATTGCTCAGTTTGAAGCTGGTGCTGGTGCAGCAGCGGCTGCTCCTGCAGTAGAGCAAGCAGTTGCTCAAACTCAAGCTGGTGCAGCGCCTGTTGTTGAGCGTACAGAAACTGTATCTGATCAAGCTCCTGCAGTTCGTAAAGCATTAACTGAATCTGGTATTGCTGCTGCTGACGTACAAGGTACTGGTCGTGGTGGTCGTATCACTAAAGAAGATGTTGCAAACCATCAAGCTAAACCAGCTGCTAACGTTACTCCGTTAAGTGTAGCTGTTGGTGAGCGTATCGAAAAACGTGTTCCAATGACTCGTTTACGTAAACGTGTAGCTGAGCGTCTTCTTGCTGCAACTCAAGAAACTGCAATGTTAACTACATTCAACGAAGTTAACATGAAGCCAATCATGGAATTGCGTAAGCAATATAAAGATGCTTTTGAAAAACGTCATGGCGCTCGTTTAGGCTTCATGTCATTCTTCGTTAAAGCAGCAACTGAAGCGCTTAAACGCTACCCAGCTGTAAACGCTTCAATTGATGGCGACGATATCGTTTATCACGGTTACTACGACATCGGTGTTGCAGTATCTTCTGATCGTGGTCTTGTTGTACCAGTATTACGTGATACTGATCGTATGAGCTATGCAGAAGTTGAATCTGGTATTGGTGCATATGCTGCTAAAGCACGTGATGGTAAATTATCTATCGAAGAAATGACTGGTGGTACTTTCACAATCACTAACGGTGGTACTTTCGGTTCATTACTTTCAACTCCAATTTTGAATCAGCCACAAACTGGTATCTTGGGTATGCACAAAATCCAAGAGCGTCCTATGGCTGTAAATGGTCAAGTTGAAATCTTGCCAATGATGTATTTAGCACTTTCTTATGACCACCGTATGATCGATGGTAAAGAAGCTGTAGGTTTCTTGGTAGCAATCAAAGAATTGTTAGAAGAGCCAGCTAAACTCATCCTTGATCTTTAATTTCTTCGAATAATATTACCGAGGTAGAGTGATCCTCTATCTCGGACCATGGAGATAAACAATGTCTCAACAATTTGATCTTGTTGTTATTGGCGGTGGTCCTGGTGGTTATGAAGCTGCAATTCGCGCTGCTCAACTAGGTTTTAAAGTCGCTTGTATCGAAAAACGTATTCACAACGGTAAGCCATCTTTGGGTGGTACATGCTTAAACGTAGGTTGTATTCCTTCTAAAGCATTACTTGACTCTTCTCACCGTTACGAAGATACAGTACATCACTTAGCTGATCACGGTATCACTACAGGTGAAGTGAATTTTGATCTTGCTAAGCTTCTTGCTCGTAAAGACAAAATTGTTGACCAATTAACTGGTGGTATCGATCAATTGCTTAAAGGCAATGGCATTGAATGGTTAAAAGGTACTGGTAAATTACTTGCTGGTAAAAAAGTTGAGTTCGTTTCTCATGAAGGTGAAACTCAAGTTTTAGAACCTAAATACGTTATTCTTGCGTCTGGTTCTGTGCCTGTAAATATTCCAGTAGCTCCTGTAGATCAAGATATTATTGTTGATTCAACTGGTGCATTGAACTTCCCAGAAGTACCTAAGCGTTTAGGTGTAATTGGTGCAGGTGTAATCGGTTTAGAGCTTGGTTCTGTTTGGCGTCGTCTTGGTGCTGAAGTTGTTGTTTTTGAAGCAATGGATGCATTCTTACCAATGGCTGATAAAGCTTTGGCAAAAGACTACCAAAAACTTTTAACTAAGCAAGGTCTTGATATTCGTATCGGTGCTAAAGTTTCTGGTACTGAAATTAATGGTCGTGAAGTGACTGTTAAATACACTCAAGGCGGCGAAGAAAAAACTCAGACTTTTGACAAATTAATCGTTTGTGTAGGCCGTAAAGCTTATGCAGAAGGTTTATTGGCAGATGATTCAGGCATTAAATTGACTGAACGTGGTCTAGTTGAAGTAAATGATCACTGTGCAACTTCTGTAGAAGGTGTATACGCGATTGGTGACTTGGTTCGCGGTCCAATGCTTGCTCATAAAGCAATGGAAGAAGGCGTAATGGCTGTTGAGCGTATTCACGGTCATGCAGCTCAAGTGAACTATGACACAATCATTTCTGTTATCTATACACATCCGGAAGCGGCATGGGTTGGTTTAACTGAAGAACAAGCTAAAGAAAAAGGTCATGAAGTTAAAACTGGTCAATTCGGTTTTGCTGTAAATGGTCGAGCTTTAGCGGCGGGTGAAGGTGCTGGTTTTGTTAAGTTTGTTGCTGATGCAAAAACTGACCGTTTATTAGGTATGCATGTTATTGGACCTGCGGCATCTGATATCGTACACCAAGGTATGATCGCTCTTGAATTTGTATCTTCTGTTGAAGATCTTCAGTTAATGACATTTGGTCATCCAACATTCTCTGAAGTTGTTCATGAAGCTGCACTTGCTGTAGATGGTCGTGCAATTCACGCGATTCAACGTAAGCGTAAATAAAATAAAGAGCGGTTCTCCGCTCTTTTTCACATTCGATGGTGTGATTAAAAAAGCATCAAGGTGAAAGACGTAGACAGCAATTTGCATATGTAACATGAGAATGTTGCGCAAATTGAAGACAACAAACAAAGTTAAGTAGGTAACTAAATGAACTTACATGAGTATCAAGCTAAAGCGTTATTGAAAGAATATGGTATGCCAGTACAAGAAGGTATCTTGGCTACCAATGCAGACGAAGCAGTTGCTGCATTTGAACAGCTTGGTGGTAAATTCGCGGTAATGAAAGCGCAAGTTCATGCTGGTGGTCGTGGTAAGGCTGGTGGCGTTAAAGTTGCAAAATCTAAAGAAGACGTTATCGAATTTGCAAACAATATCATTGGTACTCGTCTTGTAACGTATCAAACAGATGCAAATGGTCAACCAGTAAACAGTATTATTGTTGCTGAAGACGTATACCCAGTTGAGCGTGAGCTTTACTTAGGTGCGGTTGTAGACCGTTCTAGCCGTCGTATTACTTTCATGGCTTCTACAGAAGGTGGTGTAGAAATCGAGAAAGTTGCAGAAGAAACTCCAGAAAAAATTATCAAAGTTGAAGTTGATCCATTAGTTGGCTTACAACCATTCCAAGCACGTGAAGTTGCGTTTGCTTTAGGTTTGAAAGACAAACAAATCGGTCAATTTGTAAAAATCATGACAGCTGCTTACCAAGCATTTGTTGAAAATGATTTTGCTTTATTTGAAATTAACCCACTTTCAGTTCGTGAAAATGGCGAAATTTTATGTGTAGACGCGAAAGTAGGTATCGACTCTAACGCGCTTTACCGTTTACCTAAAGTTGCTGCTTTACGTGACAAATCTCAAGAGAATGAGCGTGAATTAAAAGCATCTGAATTTGATCTTAACTATGTTGCTTTAGAAGGTAACATCGGTTGTATGGTTAACGGTGCTGGTCTTGCAATGGCAACTATGGACATCATTAAACTTTATGGTGGTCAGCCTGCAAACTTCCTTGACGTTGGTGGCGGTGCAACTAAAGAGCGCGTAATCGAAGCGTTCAAAATCATCCTTGCTGATACATCTGTACAAGGTGTTTTAATCAACATCTTCGGTGGTATCGTACGTTGTGACATGATTGCTGAAGCGATTATTGCAGCGGTTCAGGAAGTAAACGTAACTGTTCCAGTTGTTGTTCGTTTAGAAGGTAACAACGCTGAGTTAGGTGCTAAATTACTTGATGAATCTGGTTTGAAATTAATTTCTGCGAACGGCTTGTCTGATGCCGCAGAAAAAGTTGTAGCTGCAGTTAAAGCGTAAGGGGAGTATCAATCATGAGCGTATTAATTAATAAAGACACTAAAGTATTGGTACAAGGTTTTACTGGTAAAAACGGTACTTTCCACTCTGCACAAGCTTTAGACTACGGTACAAAAGTTGTTGGTGGTGTTACTCCAGGTAAAGGCGGTACTACTCACCTTGACCTACCAGTATTCAACACAATGAAAGAAGCTGTACGTGAAACAAATGCAGATGCATCTGTAATCTATGTACCAGCTCCATTCGTTTTAGACTCAATCGTTGAAGCGGTTGATTCAGGTGTTGGCCTAATCGTTGTGATCACTGAAGGTGTTCCAACAATCGACATGCTTAAAGCAAAACGCTACTTAGAAACTAACGGTAACGGTACTCGTTTAGTTGGCCCTAACTGTCCAGGCGTGATCACTCCGGGTGAATGTAAGATTGGTATTATGCCTGGTCATATTCACCAACCAGGTCGTATTGGTATCATCTCGCGTTCAGGTACATTGACTTATGAAGCTGTTGCTCAAACAACTAAGCTTGGTTTAGGTCAGTCTACTTGTATCGGTATCGGTGGTGACCCAATCCCAGGTATGAACCAAATCGAAGCGCTTCAATTGTTCCAAGACGATCCAGATACTGATGCAATCATCATGATCGGTGAGATCGGTGGTACAGCGGAAGAAGAAGCTGCTGAATTCATCAAATCTAACGTGACTAAGCCTGTAGTAGGTTACATTGCTGGTGTAACTGCTCCTAAAGGTAAGCGTATGGGTCACGCTGGTGCGATCATTTCTGGTGGTCAAGGTACTGCTGAAGAGAAATTCGCTGCATTTGAAAAAGCAGGTATGGCTTACACTCGTAGCCCAGCTGAGCTTGGTTCAACTATGTTGCAAGTTTTAAAAGAGAAAGGTTTAGCGTAATTCGTTAGATTTTGATCTTTAAAAAAACCCCAATGGAGACATTGGGGTTTTTTATTAAAATGAAATGATATTAATTCTAGTAGAACATTGAATAATTAACATAATTAATTCAAGGGAAAAATAAATGAGTAGAGAAGAGTTAATTTATTGTATCGAAAAATTTATAGATAAAAATGATATCTCTATCAAGAATACACAAAGAATAGAAGTTCTTCTTGATGACTTAAATTCAGAGGAAGAGATAATAGAAAGTATGATGCTAATTCTAGCGTTATATGTCCTGAAGGTGATGAGTACTTGTATGGTGAAGATGACGTGATTTTAGAATTGAAAAAAAATATTAATTTTTTTCAATGATATTTAAATTCCACATATTGTCTATTTTCATTCTTTAAGATGAAAAAGAAGAGCCTTATGACTAATACTAATTTTCATAAATAACTTAATATTCAATCGCTTATAAATATTACCTTTTTAAGAGAAATGTTTAGTCTCATTCATTAGATTTTAATCTTAAAACCCCAATGGAGATATTAGTTTTTTTACTGGGAAATATAATTGGAGTATTCATGGACTTAGTCTACTAAATAAAATCTAGTAGACTAATCGTATCTTTACAAAAATATCAATGACAAAGGTAATCATCATGTATGTGAAAATATCTAGTGTGATTCTCTTCTGCACTTTAATTTCGGGGTGTGCCACAAATCCAGAAAAGTTACAGACACCAGTTGAACTTACTTGTATTTTCCTCAAAGAGCCTCTTTCAACTACAGGGCTCTATGGTCCACTTAATGTGGAGTGGACCACTCGTCTAGAACGGGGACCATATTGGTCAGAAAAGATAGATGAAAAGGGCACGTTCTTTCGAGGGGCACCTGGTAGTATTTCAATTCGAAGCCCAGACTATCCATCAATTCCAGGACAACCTGCAGCAACTGATGGTGGCTTTTACTTACCAAAAGACCCTAAGGAGCCAGTCAAAATTTATCGCTACTTCACAACAAAGGCAGTACCTGTTGAAGTTCCATCTGACAATGTGACGTGTAATACTCTAGCTTATACTAAAGAGTCTGCATCCCATAAGGTTAGTCTAGTATCCTTTGCCACAGCTGGCGCAGTAGGAGGCGCTACTGGTGCCATAATTGGTAAGAACTTTTCCTCAGGAAATATGAGCTACGGGCAAGCCGCAGGAGCTGGCGCTGCAGGGGGAGCAATCGGTGGATTGATTGTTGCTGCTATCATCAATGCTGAAGTAGGGAAAATCATTGGTGGTCTACCAATAAAGGAATCTAGTTTTATGGAAAAGCTTCGCGAACTTGGGGCAAAACGCGAGCCTCTTAAACAAATTTCTTTACTACCAGCTTCTAGTCCATAAAGCTTAGTTCCTCAGGTTTATTCATCCATCGAGAGGTCGCTAGCAGTCAGCACCTCTCTTATTAAACGTTGGGCATCTGTTTCGCTATACTTTTTCAACGCGAGATTTAATTCAAGGGAAGAGATGCCCTGTTTGATATTTTGCTAACCTTATACTGAACTTGGTATCTAATTACTCATTTTCACCATAGGAATGGGTGAAACGGAAGATGAAAATTGTAGATCGAACATTTAGCATTTCGGTCTACATTGAAATAGGAGTACTAAACAGAGTGTATCACCCTTACTCAGCTTTTGGTTTCAACCCTTGAGTCAAACCATTGACATCACCACCCTGTAAGCCCAATTCATTTATTAAGTTATCAATCAAAGGTGCTTGTGAGCGATAGCGTAGCGCGCTATTCACCACTTGATCAGACAAAGAAGTTTGAGCATTTTCAAAAGAAACATTACTGTAAATCAGTTGAATTTCAACCTAAATTGCCAACATTATTATAGGCAAAAAAATACGCAATGATTGGGGTGATCATTGCGTAGAACAACGAATCTGTAAAAACAGTTTCGGTTTAAGGAGAAATGTCGTGAGGCTCATATGATGTAACCTACATAGAGGATAATAGATAAAGATAAGATATTCTTCATCGCTATTAGCGTTAATAAGTGTTACTTCACGTTAATAGGGTAAAGGCCTGTGAATGGCTATCAATACATTAGTAATTCTAAAAAATAAATATTATTGAATCTAATAAATAAAAAAAAGCCCCGAAGGGCTTTTAGTTTTCAAAAAGGATTAAAATTTAAATAAACCTAAACCATCTTTAACTTCGTCTAAAGTCTGTTGAGTAATAAGACGGCACTTATCTGTACCTTGACGTAAAACATCCATAATATAGTCAGGATCTTTAGCAAGTTCTTCGCGACGTTCACGAATAGGTGTAATTAACTCTTTTAAGACACCTTCAAGACGTTTTTTAACCGTACCATCACCAAGACCACCGCGACGATAGTGAGCTTTTAATTCTTCAACTTCTTCTTTATTTGGATCAAATGCATCTAAATAAGTAAATACAATATTGCCTTCAACTTGACCTGGATCTTCAATACGAAGGTGATTTGGATCGGTGTACATCGCATTAACAGCTTTTTTAATGTCTTTATCAGAAGCATTTAAAACGATGGTATTGCCTAATGATTTAGACATTTTCGCTTTACCATCAAAACCTGGTAGACGTGCCATATTAGAAAGCAACGCTTTACATTCAGGCAAAAGATCTTGACCGATTTGGCGATTTACTCGACGTACGATTTCATTCGTTTGTTCAATCATTGGAATCTGATCTTCACCCACTGGAACCACAGTTGCTTTGAAAGCAGTAATATCAGCCGCTTGTGCAACAGGGTAGCAGAGGAAACCAGCTGGAATGTCACGTTCGAAACCACGCATTTGAATTTCAGATTTAATGGTCGGGTTACGTTCTAAACGCGCAACTGTCACAAAGTTAAGATAGAGCATTGTGAGTTCATTGAGTGCTGGTAAGCAAGATTGAACACAAATAGTAGTTTTTGTTGGATCAATGCCTACAGCTAAATAATCTAGAGCAACTTCTAGAATATTACGACGAACTTTATCTGGATTATCTGCATTATCTGTTAATGCTTGTGCATCTGCTAACAAGAGATGTTGATGATGGCTATCCTGTAAACCTACACGAGAACGCAAAGAACCGACAAAATGCCCAAGGTGAAGTTGTCCGGTTGGGCGGTCGCCTGTCAAAATAATTGGACGCTGATCAACATTACTCATTATTTATTCCACTATCGTATTGGCTTAATCAGGGGTAGTAAGCCCTGTAATATAAAAGATTGGCATTATTGTACGGGAAATAAATTTTTTTCGTCAGCGATTGGGGAAACTTTTCTTAAAATAATATTGTGAATTTATTCAGTAAAATTACAGAAATTCAAAAAAATCATCTTACAATAGCCTTAATAAATACAAACTTGGATAAGAAATGGCGAGTGGCTTACTTTTATTACTAGATGATATAGCAACAATTTTAGATGATGTTGCTTTAATGAGCAAAATGGCAGCCAAGAAAACTGCCGGAGTTTTAGGTGATGATTTGGCCTTAAATGCTCAGCAAGTAACAGGTGTGCGCGCAGATCGCGAACTACCTATTGTTTGGAAAGTGGCTAAAGGCTCATTTGTTAATAAGCTTATTTTAGTTCCTTTAGCATTGTTGATTAGTGTGATTGCACCTTGGCTTATTAATCCGCTATTAATGCTCGGGGGCTTATTTTTATGTTATGAGGGCGTAGAGAAAGTTCTTCATACGATTATGCATAAAAAAGCTTCTACATCAGAGGAAGCAAAAGCAGAGCTTGAAAATGAAGAATTAGACTTAGCAACTTTTGAAAAAGAAAAAATAAAAGGAGCAGTAAGAACTGATTTTATTTTATCGGCTGAGATCGTGGTGATTACGCTCGGTACAGTTGCTACGGCTACTTTAATGACAAAGTTAAGCGTTTTAAGTGTTATTGCAGTTGTAATGACGATTGGCGTTTATGGCCTGGTTGGTATGATTGTTAAGATTGATGATTTGGGATTATATTTAACAGAACAGTCGACCTCATTTAAACAAACTATAGGTCGAGGCCTATTAGCTTTTGCTCCTATTTTGATGAAATTACTTTCAATTGTGGGCACTATTGCAATGTTTTTAGTGGGTGGCGGGATTATTAATCATACGATTCCATTACTTCATCACTTAACTGAAGACACAGTGGATCATGTGGAAACAATACCAGCAGTGGGTAATATTATTGGTGCTTTAACACCAACATTGATTAACTTTGGAATAGGACTTGTTGCAGGTGCAATTGTTCTATTAATTGTGAGCTTAATACAAAAAATGTGGCCTAAAAAAGCATCAGGTTCATGATGCCATTCTAAAAAGAAGAGGGAAATTATGCGCTGGAAAGGTCGACGAATTAGTAGCAATGTTGAGGACCGTCGAGGTGGTGGCGGGGTTAGAGCCGGTGGTATCAGTATTATTGGTTTGGTTGTTGCATTTGTTGCGTGGAAGTTCTTTGGTGTTGATCCACAACAGGCTTATCAAGCAACGCAGCAAGTTACTGCTTCACAACAATCAAATGCAACTGCGCCAGAAAGTTTAACGGCCGAGCAAAAAGAAGCCTCGGATTTTGTTGGAACGGTTTTGGCTGATACAGAAGATACTTGGACCCCTATATTTAAACAGTTAGGTAAAAGTTATACGCCACCTAAATTAGTTTTGTTTAGTGGAATGATTCAGTCAGGATGTGGCACAGCTCAATCTGCTATGGGGCCATTTTATTGTCCGGCAGACCAGAAAGTTTATATCGATACAGAATTCTTTAAAGATATGCGTCAGCAAATGGGAATTTCTGGTGAGCAGAACCAAACTGAACTTTCTAGAGAAGATCAAGCTGGGGATTTTGCACAAGCTTATGTGGTTGCACATGAAGTAGGGCACCATGTTCAAACCTTGCTGGGTATTTCGTCACAAGTACAGCAAGCCCGTGCACAAGTCAGCCAAAGAGAAGGTAATCAATTATCTGTTCGTCAAGAATTGCAAGCTGACTGTTTAGCGGGTATTTGGGCGAGTCATAATCAACAGCGAACTCAATTTTTAGAGCAAGGTGACATTGAAGAAGCGATGGATGCTGCTCAAAAAATTGGAGATGATTATTTACAGAAGCGCTCTACGGGGCAGGTCGTTCCAGACAGCTTTACTCATGGTAGTAGTGAACAGCGAATGCATTGGTTTCAGGTTGGTTTAAAAACTGGTGATATTAACCAATGTGATACTTTTAATAATCCAGTTTAAAATTTTATAGGATGAGTCTTGTTAAACATAATTTAATAAGCTCATCTTTTTTTAGATCATAACTATAAATAATGTTAAGAAATTTAACAGATTGATAGATTGTTCAATCAATTCGGTAAACTTGTGTCCTAATTTCTATTTTTATGATTATGGCATTGTTTATGTCAGCTTTTTATTAAGTTTGGTCGATCTAGCAAAGTTGTTCATTTGGTCATTGACCCAGAAGAAGGGTATTCATGGGTAATTTTTTTCTATTACAAGCGTTTACAGTGGTTTTTGCACTATCAATTGCAACCACAATCTTTAATAAGCGTATTTTAGGCTTTCCACAGGCGATTGGTGTTCCTCTGGTCTCAGCAATTTTTGTCTTTATTCTACAGTGGGGTGCCAGCCTACTAAATGGTAACCAATTTATTACCATTAACATTCATAATATTGAAGAAGCAGTACGCCATATCGATTTTTATGATTTTTTAATTAATGGTGTTATTTGTTTTATTCTAACTTCTTCTGCACTCAAATTTAAAATTTCAGATCTAAAAAGTTATTGGAAGCAAATTAGTATTTTGGCAACAATTGCCTTAGTACTTTGCGCCGTATTATTTGGTAGTTTACTTTACGGATTCCAGTTACTGGTTGGATATCATGTGCCAATTCTGGTGCTATTACTTTTAGGTGCAGCTTTAGGGGCAACAGACCCAATTGGTATTAAAGGTGTACTTAGTTCGATTCGAGCACCACATCATTTAATTGTTAAGCTAGAAGGTGAATCATTATTTAATGATGCAATGTGTATTGCATTGTTTATGACTTTACTTAATGTTTTACAGGGTGAACATTTTTCATTGGTGGCAACATTAGAAGCTCTACTTTATGAAATTGTTGTCGCCGTCGGGATTGGTTGGGCATTTGGGGTAGGGGTGTTGCGTCTATTACGTGGTAAACACGAAATGGAGTCCCTGATTTTAACAACAGCTTTACTTGCAAGTGGAGCATATTTGGTTGCTTTGTTTGCGCATGCATCAGCACCGATTGCTTGTGTAATTGGCGGTTTAATTGTTGGAAACAAATGGAAGGAAATACGAGAAGAGCGAGAGATTCAAGAAGTTAACCATTTCTGGCACACTGTAGAAGGAATTATTAACTCATTCTTATTTACTTTAATTGGCTTAGAGTTATTTATTCTTGATCTAAACTTTAGCCTGATTTTAGGCGGTATTGTTGCGTTCTTTATCCTTCATATTTCTCGTTTTGCTGCCAACTTTATGGCTTTCGCTTTTTTTCCCACAATGCGTAGAACTAAAAGCTACAACGGTAGTTTGACTATTTTATCTTGGGGTGGGGTACGAGGAGGAATTTCACTTGCATTGATTTTGGCAGTAGCCAATATCCCTGCCTTAAGTCCCTATAGTAGTATCCTGATTGGATATACATTTATTAGTGTATTGTTATCAGGTATTGTGTGCGGCCTAGGCTTACCAGCTGTGATGAATGCTTTTTATTACAACCCCAACGAAGAAACTGAAGGCTTAAAAGGCTTTTATCAAAGGTTGTGCCATAAGATGAACCGAAGAGGTTTTCAGTATATTGTGGGAGAGGATGCGCTGGGTAGAGAAACAATCACCGTTTATAATCCAGATATTCTTGTAGACCAAAAAACTGAGGATGGAATTGCGACAATGCATGACCCGAATAAGTTACAAGAAGTAAAAAGATTTGAGAGTCCAGATAATTTCTAAATATAAATAGTTTTAAAATTTATAAGATATTTAAAAATGAGGTTTTAGTGTAATAGTAAAATATTACCTAAAGCCTTTTTTTTCTATATATATCATTAATAATATATTTTATTTTATTAAGATATTAATAATTGTTATATGAATATTTTAATTAAATGATTTTTCAACAAATGGTAAATAGAAAAACAATAAATTTGTTTTATATATAAAACGTTTAACGTAATTTTTCATTAAATTAACATAAGAAAAACTTAACTAAGACTTATATATAATTTCTATTAATTAAAATTTTTTCTTTAGGTACTTTAGTATTTGTTTTTTTTATTTTAAAGTGTTTAATGTAAAAATGATCACATTACTTAATGTTTTTAAGTTATAGGTCAAAAACTTAGAAAGATTAAGTAAAAAGAATTATACATAAAATCATTTAAATCAATAATATAAAAGGAATACAGATATGCCTGAAATACAAATTATTGCCAAGGATAGTCACGATACCTTGTCAACAATCAAGGGAACTTCTGCAAAGCTTTCGGAAGCGTCGGTCGTATTGGTAAAAGTGGCTGCCAGTGATGTATTGGTAGTGAATAGGGAGGGTACCAATGCAGTCATTCGCCTGAAAAATGGCGAGACTATTGTTATTGAAGGCTTCTTTAGTGGAACAGCTGAGCCTAAAGATAACAGTCTTGTTTTTCAAGATGAAAATGGACAGTTGATTTGGGCAAAATTCAAAGATGCTGAAAATGATGCGGACGCCGATGCTGATGCGGACGCTGACGCAGACAGTGATGTTGAACCACAAGCTCTGGTAGCTGAGGATTTACCTGCTGCTTTACCGGCAGAAGCACCACAAGAGTTGGTATCTGATGTTATTTACCAACCTATTTCTTCAATTGAACCATTACTTTATCACGATGCGGGTGTAAACCCATGGTTGTGGGCAGCTATTCCTTTAGTTGCGGGCGGTATTATCGCTGCAGCATCGAATAGTGATAATGATGATGACTCAACACCTGCTGATACCACTCCACCAAATACAGATGGAGTCACTTTCTCTGTTGATCCTGTTACTTCAGATAACGTAATTAATGCATCAGAAGCAGCAGGTAATGTCACGATTACTGGTGTTTTGAAAAACATTCCAGCAGATGCGGCCAATACTGTAGTAACAGTTGTTGTGAATGGGGTAACTTATAATGCAACTGTAGACAAAACAGCGGGTACATGGACAGTAAGTGTGCCTGGTAGTGGTTTAACAGCTGATGCAGATAAAACCATTGATGCGACTGTAACGTTTACAGATGCGGCAGGTAATAGCAGTACTGTTAAAGATACACAAACTTATACGATTGATACTGCTGCTCCTAATACGGATGAGGTTGATTTTTCGGTTGATTCTGTAACAGCTGACAATGTGATTAATGCATCAGAAGCGGCTGGTGATGTCACTATTACAGGTGTTTTGAAAAATATTCCGTCAGATGCAACCAATACTGTAGTAACAGTTGTTGTGAATGGGGTGACTTATACTGCAACTGTAGATAGTGCAGCAGGAACATGGACAGTAAATGTGCCCGGCAATGGCTTAGAGGCTGATGCAGATAAAACCATTGATGCTACTGTAACGTTTACAGATGCAGCAGGTAACAGCAGTACGGTTAGCGATACACAAACTTATACACTTGATACGACTGCACCAACGGTTGTACTTGAAGATGTTTCTACTAATGATAATACTCCTGCATTAACAGGTACTGTAAGTGACCCAACAGCGACTGTTGTGGTTACTATTGATGGTGTTGATTATCCTGCAGTAAATAACGGTGACGGCACCTGGACGCTTGCAGACAATACATTGCCAACACTCACCGATGGACCACACACTGTTACCGTGACTGCAACTGATGCAGCAGGTAATAAAGGTACTGATACAGGTGTTGTGACTGTTGACACAGCTGCACCAAATACAGCTGGTGTTAACTTTGCAGTTGATCCTGTTACTTCTGATAATGTAATTAATGCATCAGAAGCGTCAGGCAATGTCACTGTTACAGGTGTATTGAAAAACGTTCCTTCAGATGCGGCTACTACAGCCGTTACAGTTGTTATTAATGGGGTAACTTATACTGCAACTGTAGACAGTGCAGCAGGTACATGGACAGTAAGTGTACCAGGTAGCGGTTTGGTTGCTGATGCTGATAAAACGATTGATGCTAAAGTAACCTTCACTGATGCAGCAGGTAATAGCAGCACAGTTAACGATACACAAACTTATACACTGGATACAGCTGCTCCTTCAGCACCAGTAATTGACCCGGTTAACGGGACAGACCCGATTACAGGTACGGCAGAACCTGGTTCAACCGTAACAGTAACTTATCCTAATGGTGACACAGCAACAGTTGTAGCAGGACCGGATGGCAGCTGGTCAGTACCAAACCCTGGCCTTAATGATGGTGACGAAGTTGAGGCAATTGCTACAGATCCAGCAGGCAACCCATCTTTACCAGGTACAGCTACTGTTGATGCAGTTGCACCAGCAGTTGTTATAACTGATCTATTAACGAATGACAGTACACCTGCGTTAACCGGTACAGTGAACGATCCAACAGCTACTGTGGTTGTGAACGTGGATGGTGTTGATTATCCGGCAGTGAACAATGGTGACGGCACCTGGACGCTTGCAGACAATACACTTCCTGCATTAACTGATGGTCCACACACCATTACCGTGACTGCAACAGATGCAGCAGGCAATGCAGGTACAGATACAGCAGTGGTAACAATTGATACCACCGCACCAAATGCACCTGTACTTGATCCAATCAATGCAACTGACCCAGTGAGCGGTACAGCAGAACCTGGTTCTACAGTGACTGTGACATATCCTGATGGC